>JAIBAQ010000017.1 GCA_019695095.1 Candidatus Hydrogenedentota bacterium | reverse complement strand
TGACATCCTTGGGTGGCACACCCGTAAAGGTCGATGAATGGGGTATCGACGCAATTTACTCCGGTACGCAAAAATGCCTCTCTTGCCCCCCTGGCCTTTCGCCGGTCAGCTTCAATGAACGCGCGGCGAATGTGATCCGTACGCGCAAAACCAAGGTTCAAAGCTGGTTTCTGGACCTGCAACTCGTTATGTCGTATTGGGGCGGCGAAGCAAAGCGCACCTACCACCACACCGCACCGATTAACTTGCTGTATGCGCTACACGAATCCTTGGTCATGCTCAAAGAGGAAGGCATTGAGCGTGCTTGGTCGCGACACGCGCACAACCATCGCGCGCTGCGCGCCGGTTTTGAGGCGATGGGCCTGTCTTTTGTCGTACCCGAAAACGACCGGCTGCCTCAGCTCAATGCAATCAGTGTCCCCGAGGGCGTCGACGAGGCCCAAGTCCGCGCGCGATTGTTGCGGGACTACAGCCTCGAGATCGGCGCAGGCCTCGGCGCAATGGCCGGCAAGATCTGGCGTGTCGGCTTGATGGGGCAATCCTCCTGCATGAAAAACGTGCTGCTCTGCCTGAGCGCCATGGAATCCACTCTCAGTGCCATGGGCGCGCCGATTCGGACCGGTGTCGCGGTCGCGGCCGCGCAGGAGGTGTTTGCGCAGGGCGGGAAATGAACGTCTGAATGCTGGACTTTCCGGCTCGCTTCGTCGTGGTCCGAAAGAGAGTCAAGTGGGCCTGTCCCTTGACACGGGGAATACGCACACTCTGATAGGCAATGTGCATCTTGTCCCCTGCTCGCCGTATACTGCTGTCTCGAAATGGCGCCGTGGGGCGTCCCGGCTCAACCGTGTGGGCGATGATGGCTTCTATTTCCGGGCGCCCACTGCGTAAAGACGGGGTATGGCTGTTCTGCCTGCCTGCGATTTGTCCGCGCCACAACCTGACTGTCGAGAGGAGACTTTCATGCCGTTTTCCGTGTTCGGTCTGGACCCGCGATGCCTGCGCGTCCTGCACGAACAGAACATAACCACACCTACTCCGGTTCAGGCACAAGCCATTCCTGTCGCCTTGACAGGCAAGGACCTTGTCGCCGTAGCTCAAACCGGGACTGGCAAGACGCTGGCGTTTACGCTTCCAAGCCTGACGCGGCTGGGCGCGACGAAGTTGACGCGCAATATGATGCTCGTGCTGACGCCCACGCGAGAACTGGCCGTGCAAGTGCAACGCGTGATTGAGGAAGTGGGTAAGGCCGTACAAATCAAGAGCATCGTCTTATACGGCGGCGTCGGTCTTCAACGCCAGGCCGAAGACCTGCGCCGCGGAAGGGCTGTCATCGTGGCCACGCCGGGCCGGCTGCTGGACCATATGAACCGGGGCAACATCAATTTCAAAGACCTCAGCATCCTTGTTCTGGACGAAGCCGACCGCATGCTCGACATGGGATTTCTTCCGGATATCCGGTCCATCCTCCGCAAGCTGCCCAAGGAACGTCAGACCATGATGTTTTCGGCAACCTTCCCCGATGAAATCGCGCGCCTTACCAGCGAAATGATGCACGATCCCGAGCGAATCAACGTGGGATCCATCTCAAAGCCGGTAGAAAGCGTTCGACAACTCTTGTACCCTGTGATGTCGGAGGACAAATCGGGACTCCTGATAGAAATCCTCCGTAAGCAGGAAATCAATTCGGCGGTCATTTTCCTGAGGACCAAGAGCCGCACCGACCGCCTGGCAACCACACTCCGCAAGGCAGGGTTCAAAGCTGCGGCGATTCACGGCGATTTGAGCCAGAAGCAGCGCGAACAAGCGCTGGAAGGTTTCCGAAATGGCCGTTACAAAATCCTCGTGGCGACGGACGTGGCCGCTCGCGGACTCGACGTTGAAGGAATTTCGCACGTCGTCAATTACGATATACCGCCTACCGCGGAAGATTATCTCCACCGTATCGGCCGCACGGCCCGCGCAAGCGCCGAGGGCGATGCCATAACGTTCGTGTCGCCTTCCGAACACCTCGCCCTCGAGACCATCGAGCGCGCCCTGGGGCGCCGTCTCCCTCGCCAGGAATGGGAAAAGGCGCCGCCAGTCCTGTCTCTCTTTGTTCCGAAGGAGGAACAGACGTCGGCTCGCGCGCCAAAGAGACGCCCCGGCCGTTCATTGCTGCGGCGCAGATAACCCGAAATTTGCGGCGGCGTACAGTCCATCCGGGAGGACGTGCGCGTGGAGGTGTATGGCCAAGTTGTCCAGTAAGCAATGGGAGGTTGCGTTCCTCATTGCTATCCTGTGTATTGCTGCCGCTCTTCGGCTCTACCGCATTGAAGACGAATCGGTATGGTATGACGAAGTTGTCAGCACGGCCTCACTCGATCAACCTACACTCGGCGAATTCTTCAAGGAACTGCGCGACAACGACCCGACCGTAGTCCCAGCATACTTCACCCTCGAATACCTGTGCGCGAGACTGGCCGGCGGCAACATTGTCGCCGTACGTATACTCTCTGTTGCGCTCTCGCTGATTACCATAGGACTTGTGTATGCGACAGGACGTTATTTGTTCGGAGGAACCGCGGGGTTAGTTGCCGCGGCTCTGCTGGCGATTTCAAGGGTGCACGTATACTACTCGCAAGAAATACGCATGTATGCGCTTTTCTTGCCTCTTGCCCAACTCTCTCTGCTGACCTTCATCGCTGCGCACAACTCGAAACGGCGTTCGCTATGGATCGTCAATGTGCTGGTAAACGCCGCCATCGTCTGGACACACCTGTGGGGCTGCATCCTGTTGTTCACTGAAGGACTGTTTATCCTGCTGTTCACTCGACCAAGGCCATTCCGCCGCGCCTTTGTGTGGACATTGGGACACGCCCCGTTTCTGCTCCTGCTGGGGCTGTGGCTGTCTGACGACGACCTCCGGAGAATGAATGTTGCGGTCAACTGGATATCCTCGCCAACTTGGTGGAGTCTATTCGTACACTATTTCTACTTCTGTTCAGGCTCTTCCAACTTCATGATGGAATGCACCCGGCCTCACCTGCTCGGGTTGCGCACCCACGCGCTCCCCGGCGCCTTCATGATTGCAGCATCCCTATGGCTCCTCGTTTGGGTATTCCGTCATCGCGTGAAAACAAAATTTCATCCCGCCGGTGAAGGCCCATGGATGCTCACGTTTCGCTCACGCGTCGCCTTGCCACGCTCTCTGCGGGCTTGTCCCGGGTATGCTCCCGTTCCCCTGCTCTTTCTCTTTATCGTGTTCTTGGTCCCGCCATTCGTCCTGTTTATTATTTCGCATGAAGTGAAACCGTACTTCGTCAACCGCTATGTCTTCTACCCGGCATTCGCATTCTGCATCCTGGCGGGCGCAGGAGCCGCTGTCACTCCAAAAGGCATCATCCGCGTGCTCGCCATTGCATTGCTTCTGGCCCCGCTTCTGCTTCAGCTCACAGACCTGAAACGCCCCTTGCGCTCGGACATGAAGACCGCGGCTCGAATTATTGACGCATACGGGAAGCCAGGAGACTTCGTGTTCACGGACCACGAGGTTGGGACCGCAGTCCTTAAGATCGGCGGAGTCTTATCGAACATGAATATGCGAAGCGGGCCACAATACCTGGACGGCACGCTGTCGTGCGTCGAGAGCGGCACCAGTTCGTGGGTCATCATCCCAGTCTATAAGTCCACCTCAACGGTGGACTTTGACGATAAAGTGCAGCGTCTAGGGTACAAACACGACTGCTTCATCATTGACGGGATGGTGCCTTTGGCGGTCTACAGAGTAATGCCGTACGAGGATTAAGCACGACGGACAGGAGATGCGGACTATGGACGATGAAGCTCGGACTATCGCGCGAAAAGAGTCTTTATATCATTGGACCCTTGTCGTTCTTCTCATGCTCTCCGCGCTTGCGTATCGTCTGTACGGAATCTCCGGCGAATCGCTTTGGCACGACGAGGCTACGAGTGTTCTCTATCTCCACTCTCCCACGATCGCCGACTACTTCAAAACACAAGTCGAAATCGATCCGGCAATCGTACCCCTCTACTTCGTGATTGAGTACTACACCGCGTGGGCGACGGGGCACTCCATTTTGGCGCTGCGCGCCGTTTCTCTCGCCTTTGGGATGACGACGCTCGTTCTTCTGTACGTATTCGGGCGGCGGCTGTTCGGACCCGCAGGCGGACTGTTGACGCTTCTTTTCGGAGCATTCTCAAAAACCATGCTCTATCAATCGCAGGAAATCCGCATGTATGCGCTAACGTTCCTGCTCGCGCTGGCGGCCATGTACACGTTCTACCTCGCTTATACAGAACGAAAACCCCTGTGGTGGGTACTGAATATCGCCTTTAATTGCGCCCTCTTCTTTACGCACCTGCTCGCTCTCTCAGTAGTGGTTGCTCAAGGCATCGCTTATCTTTTGCTTCAACGGCGGCGCGTCATCCCCGTGGTCTTGTGGTCACTCGCACATGTACCCGCCCTGCTCTTGCTCGCCATGTGGGTGAGTTCGATCGACACGAGCGCCGTCGACCGGCACCTCGGGTGGATTCAGCCCCCCGGCATCGGGCACGTCCTCGGCTGCTACCTGTACGTGTTCCCGGGGACCAAGTTCAGTCTTGGCGACCCGGTACGTTATCAGTTGCTCGGCATACCCTATCTGCACATAGTGGGGGCCGCATTTATTCTCGCATGCATCGTCTTTGTCGTTCGACGCAAGAACATCGTTCTCTCCCGCGAGAATAGCCAGGCACCCACATACAACCGACCCGCCGCCATACTCCTCATTTCCTGGTTGATCGTGCCCGTTGTGACATTGCTCGTCCTGTCTTACACCGTCCGCCCGTGCCTGTCGGAGCGCTATCTGGGCTACCAAGCCTTCCCCATGTTCCTCATGATGGCGGGTTGCGTTACCACTCTAAAGACGCCTACGCGGCGGATGCTCGCGTGCACCTTCTTCATCCTCATGACGGTATGCAACGTCCTGAGCTTCGACCGCCCCCTCCGCATCGACTCTGCTTCCGGGGTCGCGTATCTCGAGTCCCGCATTGCGCCCGACGACAGAATCGTGTTCACGGGGAAGCGTTGCGTTGCGCCGTTTACCTACTACTCGAAACTCGATCCGAGTCGCTTTATTCTCAGCATGGACTATGAAGGCAAAGTCATTGAGGAAATTGAAACCGGCAAGACAGTCTGGCTTATTGTCTCCAGAATCTTGTCGCCCTCAATCCGCGTAAGCGCGAAGCATATCGACCAATTACTGGAAGGCAGGAACTACGAAATCGAGCGCAAGGAATTCCCTGGATTTGCCCCGCTCTACATCTATCGCGTTAAGAAGATCTCGTAGTCACAGCCGCAAGGATGGCTTGACGCTACCGGCGCTGGGCGACACCAGTTACTTCGTGTGCGCACCGCCTACTCGAAATACTCAAACGCAAGGATATTGTCCAGATAGACTCCGTCAAATCCCGCGTCGACAATCCGTTTAACGTAGCTTGAATCGTTGCCGTAGAGAATCGACTGCCAAGCAGGATCCCAATACTTGACCCAATACTCACCGGGCCAACCGTCGTATGCGCCGGCAATCCACGACGGACTTCCCACTCGCCAGCCCGGCTGCCAATAGTATCGCCAGTTCTCCGCGGCGCCAATATTCAGATACGCCAGGACAAGCCGCATTCCGCCGTTCGCCTTGACCTTCAACGTGTTGATCTGCGTCGCCGTGAATGCTTCTCCGTCTTGATACGGGTCGATGATCAGCACATCGTAGTTCGTTGCGGCGAGCGCGCTGACGAAACTTGTCCGCGACGCATAGTTGTCGCCGTTGATCAAATACAGGAAGTTCTTCGCATCGCCCAGCGACTCCACGTCGTCGTCGTTTTCCGCGAACGGGTCATCAGGGTATGACGGAATGGAGTCGAGGTCATAAGTACTGGAAAAGCTGAGATACCCCCGTACCGTACATTGGTTGTATGCATTGAGAACGTACGAATTCGTGACGCAATAGTCGGTCACGATTGCCTGCAAGCCTGCCGATTCCGCGCGATCCAAGAACTCCAGATAATAGTCCCTGTCGTTCGCATTCGTCGCAAAGTTGAACGTGTCCTGTCCGTAAAACGGATGCTCTTGCCCCACGCCGTTGATGGCATAGATGTAATCGTCGTCCAGCGGGCCGTCTGCTTCGCCGTTGGTCGTGAGCAGTTCGAGGCCGTTCTGCGGCACAACAAGAAATCCGGATTTGAGCGTGCGTGCGTAGGCGCTGATGTCCTCAACCAGGTCCCGCATGTCCTGCCGGTACTGTGTCGTGGGAGTGCCTCCATCTGTTGGACACCCCGCTGAGAATATCAGTGCTATAGCTAGCACCGTGCCGGCCACGCCACGATAAACAACTCTCATGAATCCCCCTTGGCAGACCGGCGCCGCAGCCTGGGTCTGTCTTCATATTATACCGCGCGAGCTTGCGACTGGCGTTAGGGCAACGGGAGGTACAAAATCTGCCCCTCCCACTCTCCCGGCTCAGCGCATTCATCCATGAGGAGAATGTCTTCGACTACAGCACCGAAGAGCGCATTCGCGCCGACCTCAAATACCCCGGGCATGGAACGTTTACCGACAACTCGTTCATAGGCGTAACGTGTAATTGTACTCGCATCATGCGTTAGCAGTATGCGTGATTCGCGTGCCGCCCACTCTAGGATCGTTGGATCGTCGGCCCCAGAAAGACCCGCATCCTGGGCACGTACGATGTCTAGCACAGGCCGACGACGCACAAGCGCACGGATGATGTTGTTGTTGAAGTTCTCGTCAGCAGCGAAGCGGAGCATATCAATCTCCGCGAGGGTTCATTGAGTGCGGCGCGCCAATAGGCGCTTACGTATTGCGCGCGGATTGAATCGCACTTCATTTTCCTGCCGAATTGACGCCGCAACTACTTGGCGTCCGCGCAAGTACTCGGTGACCGCCGCCCGCTGGCGAAGATAGTAAGCGATAACCGCATAAACATCGGCTAGATTCAAGGAAGGATACTGCTGCGCAATTTCCTCTGCTGTTGCCCCGTTTTCGAATGCTGCTACGAAGACATCAAGGGTTATGCGAGTATTAGCAACGCGCACAACACCATCTTTGCCCACTTGCAGCGGCAATTTATCTGTTTTCAATGCCAGTCTCATGACTATTCAAGAATAATACTCACCCTGTGCCTTTTCAATGCATACCCGTGCTCGGAATCACCTCTGCTCGGCCTTGGCACCTCTCTTGCTCCTTGATCGCCCGGCTAGTATCCATAGATCCGCCATACACGAAAGGAGTATCACGTGATATCGCGCATTTCCGATTCTCAGAGCGCCTACGCTTACCGTTCATCGGTGTCAAAGAAACCCGCAAACGCACAATACAGTGGGTCCTTCACAAATAGCCTTACCCAGATGCTGAACGACTCCGAATTAACGCCGGACACGGTGGAATTTTCCGGCGCCTCTCAGTTGCTGGCGAGTCAACCGCTCATTCTGCCCACAGCCAAAAGCGTCCAGGCATTATCTGCCGATCTCGCGTCCAAACTGGGAGATTTCTTCCGCGAGAACGGTTTTGAGAAAGACCCGCCCATCACCATCAAGGTAGACGACAATACCGGCGTCATCTCCGTCACCGGTGACCGCAACGACACGGACCGCATCGCGGAGTTGATCAATGAAAACAAGGATCTCGCGTATCAAGTTCGCACGCTGAACGCGATTAGCAGCCATGCCTACGAGATGCCAAAACACCTGGCCTTCCAAGAAGAATACCGCGACAGCGACAATCCCGAAGACATAGTCTCCAAGTACAGTTACCTCTTCGGCCCGCAGGTGCACCGCTCGTTTTCCATCGTCTATGATGGCTCCGCCGTCCAAATGATGGTCGACGGCAAAGCATGGGGGTCTCCGGTCTCGTAGCCCGGCGCAAGGCACTCCAGACCAGCTTGCACCTTCAATTGCCGGTCACGACGTCCAATTCCGTTTCACCACGAGACAATTCACCTAGAACGAGACAACAATCTTGAGATTGGAATGGATGCTGGGTGGTTATACTGATGGTAGCAGGCTTCTTTGCGTTCCTGCCTTTTGTGCGACCGACACGACATGCAGGTTGTCTGCCACGCGCTCTATCGGTGCGGCTTCTTTTCTCCCAGCTTGAGCAGCCGGTCGAGTTCTTCGCCCTTCAGATGCCGCCACTCGCCGGGCTTAAGGCCATTGATCTGCAGGGGACCAATCGCTGCGCGCTTTAGTTCGAGCACGGGATGACCGACCTTCTCGCACATGCGCTTCACTTCACGATTGCGGCCTTCATGGAGTGTAAGTTGAAGTAGAGTTGCGCCGCGGCCCGATGAGAGTATCGCTGCCTTGGCCGGAGCCGTCATACCGTCGTCAAGGTGCACGCCCTTTTCGAGGCGTTTGATCGTCTCGCTGCTCACAGTGCCGCGCACCCACGCGATGTACACCTTCTCCACTTCAAACTTGGGGTGCATGAGCTTGTAGGCGAGATCGCCGTCATTCGTGAGAATTAGCGCGCCCTCGACGTCCATATCGAGCCGGCCCACGGGAAACAATCGCGCATTGACCCCATGGACGCAGTCCACGACGGTCTTGCGATGGTGCGTATCCTTGACGCTCGTGACAATACCGCGCGGTTTGTTCAGCAGGATATAAACCTTCGATTCCGCTGCGATGACACGCCCGTCGAACGTCACGTGGTCGCTGTCAGGGTCGATGCTCTGCCCCAGTTCGGCGCGATGACCGT
Source organism: Candidatus Hydrogenedentota bacterium (assembly GCA_019695095.1). Classification (NCBI taxonomy): domain Bacteria; kingdom Pseudomonadati; phylum Candidatus Hydrogenedentota; species Candidatus Hydrogenedentota bacterium. The sequence goes on along the minus strand of JAIBAQ010000017.1, from coordinate 50,832 downwards.
TTACCGCGATCCGGCCATCGGAGATGAGCTTCTCCGACGCGCGCCGCGAAGCCACCCCGCATATCGCCAAGTATTGTTGCAGTCTCATTGCGCGCCCCGGCCAGCTACGGAGCCGTTTCCCGAAGTTCCTCGATCGTCGGCAACTCTTTCAGGCTCTTGATGCCGAAATGAACAAGGAACTCGTCCGTCGTTCGATAGATCTTGGGGCGTCCCGGCGCCTCCGCAACTCCCGCGACTTTGATCAACCGCTTCTCCTGCAGAATATCGAACGCATGTGACACACTCACGCCTCGAATGGCTTCGACCTCTCCGCGTGTGACAGGCTGTTTGTACGCGACAATCGCCAGCGTTTCGAGCACGGCCTTCGATAGCCGGTTGCGCTTCTTTAGCTGGAACAGGCGCCGGATGTACGGCGCGTACTCTGCCTTTGTGGTGAGTTGATAGCCGCCGGCGATTTCCTTCAACGTATACGGCGCGTACGACATCTCGATCTCTTTGCGCAATTCATCGAGAAGCGTCACCACCATTTCACGATCGGTATCGCCCAGCGCTTCGGCCAGACGCTCCGCGCTCATCGGGCGGTCGCTGACAAACAGCAGCGCGTGCAAGGTCTGGCGAGACTCGTCGCGGCTTAACGACTCAACCGCTTCGAGTTCGACCTCTTCTTCCTGGTCTTGTTGTTCGACGATCTCTTCCGTCATGCCGGCTACCCCGAATTTCTCGCGAGTTCGCGCTAGAACCCACTGCAACTGGGCAATTTGCCGGTTGCAGCGAAATGCCCGCACCCCCATAAACAAAGGGGTCGCGAGAAATCCTCATGGTGGAACCCCAAAGTCTTACACGAAAGCATGGTGTACCGGCGCCTGATCGCGCCGGTACACCATGCGGACTAAAACGTTCTGCCTACCACCGAAAGCAGCGGCTTAATCGCATCCATCATTTCCTGGAATCGCTTCGGTTTCAGCGACTGGCTTCCGTCGGAGAACGCCTCGACGGGTCGCGGATGCACCTCAACCATGATCCCGTCGGCTCCGGCCGCAACGGCTGCCATCGCCATCGGAATCACCAGATCCCAGTGCCCGGTCGCGTGACTCGGATCGGCAAATATCGGCAAATGCGTATGCTTCCGAAGTACCGGAATCGCGGCGATGTCGAAGGTGTTGCGCGTCTCAGTCTCGAACGTGCGGATACCGCGTTCGCACAAGATGACCTGCGTGTTTCCTTCGGACATCACATATTCCGCCGACATCAGTAGTTCATTGATGGTCGACATCATCCCGCGCTTCAAGAACACGGGCTTCTTCGTGCGGCCGACGGCCTTCAACAATCCGAAATTCTGCATGTTGCGAGCGCCGACCTGCAGAATATCGGTGTACTCTTCCACAATGGGAACCTGCTCGGGCGTCATCACTTCCGTGATAAAGGGCAAGCCGGTTTCCTTGCGCGCTTCCGCGAGAAGCTGAAGACCTTCCTCCTCCAATCCTTGGAAGGCGTACGGCGAAGTGCGCGGCTTGTATGCACCGCCGCGCAGGATGTGCGCGCCGGCCGACTTGACCGCATGGGCCGTCTCGAGTATCTGCTCGCGCGTCTCCACGGAACACGGGCCCGCCATCACGCAAAACTTTCCGGGACCTATGGTTACAGGCCCCACCTCAATTGCGCTGTCCTCATGCTTGAGTTCGCGGCTCGCAAGCTTATACGGCTTCAAAATGGGCACGACGCTCTCGACGCCGGGCATGGATTCCAGCGATTGGAGTCGTGCTTTGGTGCGCTCGTCGCCCACTGCGCCGATCACGGTGCGCTCGACGCCTTCGATTACGTGGGCCTTATAGCCGAACTCTTCAACTTTCTTGATAACGTCTTCAACTTCCGCACGGTTGTGCGTAGACATCACGATGATCATGCTGGTTTCTTTCTTCCGAGATGGTGCCCTTGCTAAGTAAACGCGGATTATAGCCATGGAATATGCCGAAAAGCAAAAGAGGTGATCATCGCAAGGACCACGCGGCAGGCCCGTCTAGTCCGCAATGTAGATGGGCGCGATTGAACTCCGATGCAAATCGCTCGCAGGCACGACGTTGAGGTTATTCCTTGAGGATTTCTCGCGAACACACCTTGTTCTTGGAGGACCGCTTTGTTTTTCGCCGCAAGTCTCGCAATCACACGGGTTACGAGAGAGGTTCAAGTGTGTTCCTACTACAACCGGGCACTTTCTGTGTTTCTTTTCGCAGAAGTTGTCTTCCAGTTTGGCGCTCTTCCGCTTTATTAAGGCAGGGAATCAGGCGCAATTCTCTGTGGCTCTGGTGCTCGCCCAGGTCGGATATCATTCGCGTTCGATTTGTCCTTCTTTTCGTACTACCATCCGATAGGGTCTGTGTAAGCTTCACGAATTTCCCCGTGCTCCCAGTGTTCCCCGTGGTTTGAAACGGCACGCGCCGGATTGAACTCTTTTCGGCGTGCATCGGTGTTCATCGGTGGTTGAGACAATTTGGTTTCGGCTAGGCTGCGCTGTGTGAAATCGGGGTCAGAGCTCGTAGGGGTCGACAGCCCGTGCCAACCAGTCGCGTAGCATACCCTTCAACTGCTCGCGTTTCGGTTCATGTGCAGGATCGCCAAAGAGATTCTTCATCTGATAGGGATCTGCCGTGTTGTCGAACAACAGCCCGCCGCCTTCCCCGAGCACCGCGAAGGTGTGCTGCTTGGTACGGAGTCCACGGAACAACGGCGCGGGGTGTTCGTCGCCGCCCGAGGCGTTCTTCTTCGAAATGTGCATGATAAACGCCGATTCGGGGTCGGGGCCGGATTCGCCACGCATCCACGGAGAGAAATCCTGCCCATCCAGTCCGGTCGGTGCGTCTACTCCTGCCATGCCACACAGCGTGGGCATGATGTCGATGGCCCCGAACAGCGCATCTACTTTCTTCCCCGCCGGGACACGGCCCGGTGCGCGAACGAGAAACGGCACGCGTATGGATTCCTCGTAGGGTTGCCGCTTGCTCCCCACACCGTGCGACCCGAACATGCTCCCGTGATCGGATGAGTAGACCAATATCGTGTTGTCCGCAAGGCCCTTCTTTTCCAGCGCCTCCAACAGACGTCCCAACTCGCGGTCAATCGCCGTGATATGCGCGTTATAACCCTGGAAATCTTCCCAGCCGTTATTGCCCCAGATAGGACCTTCCACACCTTCCTTGGCGATGGCCTCAGGCACATTCGGCCGGCGCGGCAACGATCCCTTGGGATACATCGCCTTGAATTCATCCGGCACATCGCGGAACGGTGAATGCGGTGGAATCCACGAAAGCATCAAGAAGAAGGGCTTGTCGCGCTCCTGGTCCATGAACGTGAGAGCTTGGTCCGTCATCAGGGGCGGCGCATATCCCTTCATCTCAACCGGTGGACCGTCGGCGACGTGGCACTTGCTTTGGCTATGGCCTTTGCTGCCCGTCCAAATCAATGACGTGTCAAATCCAAATGGCTCCGCGCGGAGCCCACCCAAATGCCACTTTCCAATGTAGCCGGTCCGATAACCCGCGGCCTTGAACGCCTTCGCAATCGTCTCTTCTTCGGGGCGGAGCTGCAGGTTGTTGTCGATCATTCCTGTTCGGTACGGCCATCGTCCCGTCAATAACATGGCTCGATAGGGCGTGCACACGGGGTAATTGCTGATGCAGTGCGTAAACTCCGTGCCTTCGCGGGCGATGCGCTCCATGTTCGGCGCACGGACTTCCGGCATTTCCGTGAATGGCATGGACTGCCACCGGTGCTCGTCGCTGAAGGCAAAGATAACGTTGGGAACGCGCGACGCGTCTGCGCGCTTCCCCAACGCCAATGAAATGCATCCGCCTGCCGTTACGCCCAGGAAACGCCGCCGCGAAAAGGAAATGCTCCTCACTGACAGTCCCTCACAGTCCGGATTTCTCGCGTACACACAGACCTATGTCATAGCCATTGTGCTTGCGGGACCCGCAGCCATGGACAAGGCGGCTCTTCGCAAGCCGAGTGAACTCGCTAGAATTCCTCATGGCTTAGCCTCAACGTCTTGAACCCGAGCAAATTTCGCCGACGCTCGATTGCTCCAGTGCGCGTCACGAGATAGGCCCGAAGGCGTCCCGGACGCAGGCTCACTTTGGGACGCCGCCCCTGCTGCAAGCTCCAACGGACTGAACCACGTCGTCCCCGACCCACTCGCCAGGACACCGTACGAAATTCTGACCGCTTCCTGCGGTACATCCAGCGATATTGTACACAGTGCCGCCGCCTTTGTGCCGACGATAGGCCGATCATCCATGTTGTCAAAACCCAGGACTGCGTTATCTGCGCCGTCGATTCGCATCCACATCTGTGCCTTGCCGGGATTCATTGCTGTCTTGATGCTGCCGGTCAAAGTCACGCGCTTACCACGGAGCGCACCGGCTGGAATCTCCTTCATCACGGTTGAGAATCCCTCCGGATTGGCAACCTTCGACCGCATGAAGATGGCATCGCCTGAAATCCCGTCGACGGCTCGGGCCGTCCCGCTTTCATATCCGGGGATGTTCGAGCCTACTTGGATCCAGCCTGAGGGCAGTATGCCCACCTGCTCTGCGGCATGATCCTCCATGCGCCGCCGAGTTGCCGCCTGTTCTCCGTCCGTCGCGGTCAATGCAAGCGGGCCAAACCACGTTGTTCCCGCACCAGTCGCAAGCACTCCGTAAGCGACTCGAACCGCTTCCTGGGGCACCTGCAACGAAATCGCATAGGGAGACGCGTCCGTCCTCCCATCGATCGGACGGTTGTTCATATTGTCAAAGCCAAGTGTCGTGTTGCTCGGCCCGTCAATCCGAAGCCACATCTGAGCTTTGCCAGGGTTCATCTCTGTCTTGATGGTGCCATCCAGGGTAATCCACTTACCACGATACGCGTCTGCGGGCATTTCGCGCATGACGGTCGAAAAACCCGGCGGATTGGCGACTTTCGACCGCATGAAATAAGCGTCTCCCGGAATTCCCGCGACACCCCGCGCGGTTCCCGTTTCATACCCGTCTCGATTCGATCCTGCCTGAAACCACCCCGACGGTAGTTCATACAGCGCTTCGGAATAGCCATCCTGGGCAACCTGCGTTTCAGGAGGACGGTACGAAGCGACGCGGACGCCGAACCACAGGAGAATCAGCGTTAAAGGAAACAAAACAAGCAGGCCAACAGCAACCACCCCAAGTATGACCCACCGCTTGCGACTGCCAGGCTGCCCCGATGGCCGGCTTGAGTTCGCCTCGGACCATCCTTCGCCTTCTGAACCCACGCCCATCTGCGTCCACAACTGGGCAACTTCGTCAGGTGCGCCGACTTGCGCGAGAATACGTTTGGCCTCGTCGGTGGCGATGGCTATCTGCGCCGACACTTCCCCTTGCTGCAAAATATGGTTTCTAAGGTCTTCCACGACTTCGTGGGCGTCTGCTCCGCCGCCTTCCAGCAACACTCGAACCTGGCGAAGGTAGCGCTCCATGTGCGCGGTGGCATCTTCTGTCCAAGTTTTCATGATTTACCGCCTCCGTTCCGTAGTCCTTGTATCCCCCGTGCTAAGTTGTCCCAGTGTCCATTCATCCGCTCCCAACACAGCCGGCCCTCCGGCGTCAGCGCGTAGTACTTGCGCGCGGGACCCGAAGGAGACTCCTCCAGCCGCGCAGTGAGAAGTCCCACTTTGCGCATGCGGGACAAAAGGGGATAGATGGACCCTTCCGCAATTCCAAGACCCGGCAGTTCCGTCAGCCGCTTTACCAAATCGTATCCGTAGACCTCTTCCTGGGCGACGATGTTGAGTATGCACAGCTCCAGCAACCCCTTACGGAGTTGTGTGGCCCAGTTGTCTACGCTGAATTCTGCGTTCATGGTGGTAACTCCAACTACTAGATTCTAACACAAGCTAGATAGTATTGCAAGGTAGATTGTAAAAATATCTAGCAGGGCGTTGCCTGAGGCAGTCGCTCGTGTCGATGCCAGGGATCGTTTGTGCTCTGGAAAATGGGAACCAAGCCTTAGATTCTAGATGCTCTGTCGGAGCTACGGATAAGGGTGACCGGATTGAGCAAAGCGTTCCCACAGCGGATTGAAGAAGCCCATGAAAAGGCAGGTCGCTGAAGTCACGGGCCACTTCCCGGGGTACGTGATGTATTCGACATGTCCATCCATAAACAGGACATTCGCGCCGCCGGGGACGTGATTGAAGAAATGGGCGTGGCTCGGCGCATGGGTCCCGATTTCGTCGAACATGACAGCAATTGTGGTCTGCGCCATGGCGGAGGCTGCGGGATCATTGATGTCGGTCACGAAGAATCGCTCGATTCCTTCTCTGGTGCGGTACAAGACGTACGGGTCGCTCGCGTTGTATTCGCTGTACGGAATGTCCCGGTCTACGGATGCGCTATGGGCTTCAACCGTGGGAACGGGCAATGACATGAGGAGATTATTAAACAGGTCCATGACGGACGGCTTGAAGTCGGCAAATCCCAAGTAGGGGGAGTTTGGGTCTGTTGCGGGAGGTACAAGCATTTCGGAGGTGGATACCCAGCCGAGGTAAATATACGAGCGGCGGCCAAAACGGCACGGGCAGATGGACGTCCGATCGTTCTTGCAGTTAAATACCCCGGCCGTCGTGTCGTAAGCGAAATTCGCGTTGGATGGACAGAACAAGATATCTGCCTCATTAATATACTCGGGATACATGGTGTTCCCCTGGAAAAAGAAATCGAAATCTGGAGAAGAGTTCGGACCCGTGTCGTCCCCGTAGCAATAGGTGTTGGGTGGATACTTGCCTCCGGGCGCTTCCCCTGCATACATCTTCAAGGCTAGACCCATCTGCCTGAGGTTGTTGACGCAGATGGCGCGCCTTCCCGCCTCCCTGGCCCGCGCCAGGGCGCTGAGAAGAAGTGCGGCCAGAATGGTCAGAATGGCGATGACAACCAGGAGTTCGATAAGGGTGAAACCACGTCGTAAACGCATCTTCCGTTCTCCCCCGAACATCTATAGATGCGCTCTTGGAAACGAATGGATCAAGAAAATATCGAGGCGACGGGCCTACCTGTGCGCCAGATGGCGCTTCGAACGCGGGGAGGTTCAGCCATAAAGCAAGAGGCCCTTCAGGGTTTGACGCCTGAAGGGCCTCTTAGTAAATGAGCCGGCAACGACCTACTCTCCCACCCAGTTGCCCGGGCAGTACCATGGGCGCTGGTGGGCTTAACTTCCGTGTTCGGAATGGGAACGGGTGTGGCCCCACCGCGAGAGTCACCGGCAAACTTTAGTGGTCCGGCAGAGCCGGACACACTGAAAATCAGTGACAGAGAACGCAAGGGTGCGCAGTATGCGCTACGCGACGAGTGTCTTCATTAATGATAGCGTCTTTCACGCTCGGAGCGCCTTTTGCGAAACGCCGGCGCGAAAGACAATAGTTAAAGGTCAAGCCTCACGGGCAATTAGTACTGGTAAGCTGAACGTATTGCTACGCTTACACCTCCAGCCTATCACCTGGTAGTCTTCCAGGACCCTTTAGGGGCCTTACGGCCCAGGGAGATCTTATCTTGGGGGGGGCTTCGTGCTTAGATGCCTTCAGCGCTTATCCCTTCCGAACATAGCTACCCGGCTGTGCCACTGGCGTGACAACCGGAACACCATAGGTTCGTTCACCTCGGTCCTCTCGTACTAGAGGCAACTCCCCTCAAATCTCCTACGCCCACGACGGATAGGGACCGAACTGTCTCACGACGTTCTGAACCCAGCTCGCGTGCCACATTAATCGGCGAACAGACGAACCCTTGGGACCTGCTTCAGCCCCAGGATGTGACGAGCCGACATCGAGGTGCCAAACCTCCCCGTCGATGTGAACTCTTGGGGGAGATTAGCCTGTTATCCCCGGCGTACCTTTTATCCGTTGAGCAACGGCCCTTCCATACGGAACCGCTGGATCACTAAGCCCTACTTTCGTATCTGCTCGACTTGTAGGTCTCGCAGTTAAGCTCCCTTTTGCCTTTGCACTCGAAGCATGATTTCCAAACATGCTGAGGGAACCTTTGGGCGCCTCAGTTACTCTTTGTGAGGCGACCGCCCCAGTCAAACTACCCACCAGACACTGTTCCCTGCCCGGCTTCACGGGATCAGGGTTAGACTTCTATTTTAATCAGGGTGGTATTCCAAGGTTGACTCCGCCAAAGCTAGCGCCCTGGCATCAATGTCTCCCACCTATCCTATACAGACCAAAACAAAAGTCAATATCAAGCTGTAGTAAAGGTGCACGGGGTCTTTCCGTCCTGTCGCGGGTAACCTGCATCTTCACAGGTAATACAACTTCACCGGGACCACCCTTGAGACAACGCTCAGATCGTTACGCCATTCGTGCAGGTCGGAACTTACCCGACAAGGAATTTCGCTACCTTAGGACCGTTATAGTTACGGCCGCCATTAACCAGGGCTTCGGTTCGGAGCTTCGCATAATAAATTATGCTAACTCCTCCCGTTAACCTTCCGGCATTGGGCAGGCGTCAGTCCCTATACGTCGTCTTACGACTTAGCAGAGACCTATGTTTTTGTTAAACAGTCGCCTGAGCCTCTTTGTTGCAACTCCAAGCAGCTTACGGGGTAAACCCTTCACCGCCCAGAGCACCCCTTCTTCCGAAGATACGGGGCCAATTGGTCGAGTTCCTTAAGGATGGTTCTCCCGAGCGCCTTAGAATACTCTTCTCACCCACCTGTGTCGGTTTACGGTACGGACACCGGCCACCTCGCTAGAGGTTTTTCTTGGCAGCATAGAATCGGACGATCCGCTTCACCCGAAGGATCCACGTCCCATAACGCCTCGGAGTAGTGCAGCCCGGATTTGCCTGGGCTGCCTCCCGCACGCTTAGCCCGCCGTCCAATAGGCGGGCGCCCTATCTTTCTGCGTCGCCCCGTCGCTCAGACGGTGACGCGGTGGTACAGGAATCTTTGTGCCTGTTTTCCATCGCCTACGCCTTTCGGCCTCGGCTTAGGATCCGACTAACCCCGGGAGGATTACCCTGGCCCGGGAACCCTTGGGTTTTCGGCGGACAGGTTTCTCACCTGTCTTGTCGTTACTAATGCCGGCATGATCACTTCCATGCGGTCCACGCGTCCTTACGGTCACGCTTCAACCCTGCATGGAACGCTCCCCTACCACGGTCCGCTCAAGGCGGACCATCCGTAGCTTCGGTTTCAAGCTTAGCCCCGTTACATCTTCCGCGCACAACCACTCGACCAGTGAGCTGTTACGCACTCTTTAAATGAATGGCTGCTTCTAAGCCAACATCCTGGTTGTCTGTGCAATTACACATCGTTTCCCACTGAGCTTGAATTTGGGACCTTAGCTGACGGTCTGGGCTGATTCCCTTTTGACCACGGAGCTTATCCCCCGCAGTCTGACTGCCGCAGTTCCACCAACGGTATTCGGAGTTTGGTTGGGTTCAGTAATCTGGTAGGACCCCTAGCCCATCCAGTGCTCTACCCCCGTTGGCTACCGTGCGACGCTATACCTAAATATATTTCGGGGAGAACCAGCTATTTCCGAGTTTGATTGGCCTTTCACCCCTATCCACAACTCATCCAAAGCATTTTCAACTGCCACTGGTTCGGGCCTCCATTCCCTTTTACGAGAACTTTACCCTGGTCATGGATAGATCACCCGGTTTCGGGTCTAATCTGTGCAACATACGCCCTATTCAGACTCGCTTTCGCTGCGGCTGTGGACCATAAGCCCTTCGCCCGCTACACAAATTAACTCGCCGGCTCATTATGCAAAAGGCACGCGGTCAGACGGGCCGAAGCCATCGTCCTCCCACTGATTGTAAGCATGTGGTTTCAGGTTCTATTTCACTCCCCCTTCGGGGTGCTTTTCACCTTTCCCTCACGGTACTGGTTCACTATCGGTCACCGAGTAGTACTTAGCCTTGGGAGATGGGCCTCCCAGATTCACACGGGGTTCCACGTGTCCCGCGCTACTTGGGAACATGTCAAAGAGGTCAGGATCTTTTCGCGTACCGGGCTATCACCGTCTATGGCCCCGCTTATCCAGCGGTGTTCGGCTAAAATCCTGATTTGTAACCTCTCCGGGACTCCGTATTTTCCCGAAGACACGTCCCGCAACCCCATGCGCACAACGGATACGGCCTATCACGTACGCACGGTTTGGGCTCTTCCGCTTTCGCTCGCCACTACTCACGGAGTCGCGCATTGCTTTCTTTTCCTCGAGGTACTTAGATGTTTCAGTTCCCTCGGTTGGCCTCGCCGACCTATGTATTCAGTCGGCGATCGCCCGGGTTTGCCGGGCGGGGTTGCCCCATTCGGAGATCCACGGATAAACTTGCTTCCAGTTACTCGTGGCTTATCGCAGGTAACTACGTCCTTCTTCGCCTCTCGGTGCCAAGGCATCCACCACACGCCCTTAGTAGCTTGACCAAAACTCGAACTGTAACGCGACGCAAACCTTGCGGCTTGCGCCAGGCATACAGCAAAATAGCATTCTAAAGGCACTCGTTCGGTAGTCATTGCTGGCTACCCTTGCATTCAACTGTCAAAGAACATCACGCAGGACGCACATAGCGACTTGCGCAAAACCTATAACGCACCTTCACGCCGCCGAACCGGCCCTCCACACAATGGTGGAGATGATCGGGATCGAACCGACGACCTCCGGCTTGCAAAGCCGGCGCTCTCCCAACTGAGCTACATCCCCAGCGGCAGGCACGGCCGCCGGAATCCGGCGTGTGCGCGCGTTCAACTGTTCACATATGGTGGGCCCGAGTAGAATCGAACTACCGACCTCACGCTTATCAGGCGTGCGCTCTAACCATCTGAGCTACGGGCCCACGCCCGAAAGCGCTTCAGGCGCCAAGAAACTCCCTGAACGCTGAATACGATGCATGCCTTACGACACTAACCTGTGTTCGACCTGCGCAGCACTCCGTAGAGCGTGCGCTGTTCTACTCCTTAGAAAGGAGGTGATCCAGCCGCACCTTCCGATACGGCTACCTTGTTACGACTTCATCCCCCTCACCAAGCACACCTTCGGCGCCTCTCTCCCTTGCGGGTTGAGCCAGCGACTTCGGGTGCACCCAACTCGGGTCATGTGACGGGCGGTGTGTACAAGGCCCGGGAACGTATTCACCGCGCCGTAGCTGATGCGCGATTACTAGCGATTCCGACTTCATGGAGTCGAGTTGCAGACTCCAATCCGAACTGAGGCCGGCTTTTTGGGATTAGCTCCACCTCGCGGTATTGCAGCCCATTGTACCAGCCATTGTAGCACGTGTGTAGCCCCAGGCGTAAGGGCCGTGATGACTTGACGTCGTCCCCACCTTCCTCCGACTTATCATCGGCAGTCTCCTCAGAGTTCCCGGCCAAACCGCTGGTAACTGAGGACAAGGGTTGCGCTCGTTGCGGGACTTAACCCAACATCTCACGACACGAGCTGACGACAGCCATGCAACACCTGTCTCCAAGTCCCCGAAGGGAAAACCCACTTTCATGGGCGGTCTTGGGATGTCAAGCCTGGGTAAGGTTCTTCGCGTTGCCTCGAATTAAACCACATGCTCCACCGCTTGTGCGGGCCCCCGTCAATTCCTTTGAGTTTCACCCTTGCGGGCGTACTCCCCAGGCGGTGCGCTTAATGCGTTAGCTGCGGCACAGAAGGGGTCGATACCTCCTACACCTAGCGCACAACGTTTACGGCGTGGACTACCGGGGTATCTAATCCCGTTTGCTCCCCACGCTTTCGAGCCTCAGCGTCAGTAACGTGCCAGAGAGCCGCTTTCGCCACTGGTGTTCCTCCAGATATCTACGCATTTCACCGCTACACCTGGAATTCCACTCTCCTCTCACGTACTCAAGCTCGGCAGTATCCGAAGCAGGTCCAGAGTTGAGCTCTGGGATTTCACTTCAGACTAACCGAACCGCCTGCGCTCCCTTTACGCCCAGTTATTCCGAACAACGCTTGCAACCTCCGTATTACCGCGGCTGCTGGCACGGAGTTAGCCGTTGCTTATTCCTAAGGTACCGTCAAGCAAAGGACATTTCCTCCCTCTGCAGTTCTTCCCTTAGAAAAGGACTTTACGACCCGAAGGCCTTCATCATCCACGCGGCATGGCTGGATCAGGCTTTCGCCCATTGTCCAAGATTCCCTACTGCTGCCACCCGTAGGTGTCTGGGCCGTGTCTCAGTCCCAGTGTGGCCGATCAACCTCTCAGCTCGGCTACCCATCGTTGCCTTGGTGGGCTATTATCCCGCCAACTAGCTAATGGGGCGCGGACTCATCCCTCAGCGAAGCTTTAAAGGCTCCTTTCTTTGCCAGGCCCAAGGACCCGACAACCGAATGCGGTATTAGCGGCCGTTTCCAGCCGTTATCCCCCACTGAAGGGCAGATTATCCACGTGTTACTCACCCGTTCGCCACTCTAGGGCTCCCCTTGCGGGGAACCTTACCGTTCGACTTGCATGTATGAAGCCTGCCGCCAGCGTTCGTTCTGAGCCAGGATCAAACTCTCCGATAAAACTCTAACAGTCCAGCCGAAGCTGTTCTGCATTGAGTGAGTCTGATTCCCTTTCGGAATTCAGAATTGTGTGGCAAGTTGTCTTTCGACAACCGCCAATTTGGGCGGATGCCAAGGCGTTAACCTATTGGCATCCATTGTTTTGCACATGGCCATGTCTTTTCGACATGCATCGTATTCAACTTTCAAAGAGCTCTTGGCGTCGAGGCCTGCCGAGGCACAAAAAATGCCCCTAGCTCATGGCTTGCTGCGAAAGACGCGAAGCGTCCCTTCGCCAGCTAACCCTGGGCCTCAGGTTGCCACCCTTTGCTGTACCGGGGAGTCGCTGCTGCGCACCCTTTCCAGCCCCGTATCTTACCACCCGGAGAGGCGTTTGTCAACCACCTTCTCCACACACACGGTACTAGCCCGTAAAGTCCTATGTGGTAGGTTCTTTGACCACCGCACCACCGCCGTGGTCACGAGGGACCGGTAATGTACCATATGGACCCCCCGATGTCAACACTTATTTTAAAAAAAGTTTTGGGCAGGTCTCCCGCGATGGGAACACCTGCCCAAATACATCGTTCAAGAACCGCTTGAAGTCTACGCCGGATCGCTATCTACACACGCGCACACCTAGACTTCTACACCGATGCCGCCTTATTCCAGTTGGCAAGTCCGACTTTCATGTCGGGCACGGGGTTGTCTTCGCTCTCTTCGTACTCCATCGAAATCGGACCGGCAAAGTTGATGGCCTTGAGTTCCTTCACCACGGCCGCCAAATCGAGGTCGCCTTTGCCGATAATTTGTTCTTTGCCGCCTAGCTTCCAGTCTTTCAGATGGAGCGAGTGCACGCGCGCGCCCAACGCCTTGATGACCTCGTGCGGCTTCTCGCCCGAGCGGATCGCGTGCCCCGTATCCACGCACGCGCCAATCAACGGCGAATGCCCTTCCACCGCCTTCAGCGTGTCCGCGACTTTGTCGTAGCTAGCCTTCGGACCGTGGTTGTGAATCGCAATCTTGATGTTGAATTCCTTGCACAATTCATCGAGATTGTCGAAGGAATCCGGCGACGGATCCGCCGAAAGGATCTCGATGCCCAGCGCCTTGGCAAACTCGAACTTCTTCCGGTTCGCGGCCGCGTCTTTGGAGAACCCTTCCACGCCATAGGCCGATACTTTGATGCCCGAAGCCGCAATTGTCTCCTTCACCTTTGCGAAGGCCGGATCGCCCGCGTCCGGCTTGAAATGAACCGCGCAGAATTCCATTTCGGTAAGCCCAAGCTCCTTCAGCTTCGCAATCGCCACTTCATACGGAAACTTGCGGAAGCTGTAACTCTGGCAACCAATCCGGAATCCACCGGCCTGCGCCCCGGCAATACGGCTCAACAAACCGACTGCCGGCACCGCCGCCAAACTACCCGCCAGAAAATTGCGTCGTGAAATCATGATGTATATCCCCTCCGTGTGGTTGATTGTGGGACATTGAGCCTATACCTCTCGCTTACAGCGGTGCAATTCTTCGCGCGATTCTGCGAATCCCCCTCTACGAACTACACAATCACGAGAAATTGCATACTACGTGTGCTTAGACGAAATCCGAGTGGTTTTCCTTCAACCAACGCCTAACATCATCCCGGAGCTACTCGACGAACTCGATTGGAGCCGATCACCATAAGGTCAATATCGCTTTCCGCGCGCTCCCTGCCTTGCGCCACCGATCCAAAAACAAACGCAACCTGAATCGCCTCGGAATCGAGATGCTCCTTCAAAATGTCCACCAACCCCGAGGTCTTGAGCGTCATACTGCGGATTTCCGGAAACAGGGGATGATCCTGTCATGCCCGGTAGTACAGACGATTGCCATCTCGCCGGGCCTCCACCAAATCCCAGCGTACGAGTTTGGCAAATTCCTCACGAATAGCCCGGTCGCTAAACCCCGTCCGGCGTTGAATCTCCCTAACGTGCAATTCCATCGACGGCCCCGCAAACAAAAGCCGGAAAACCTCAGCCCGAATGCGGGAACCCAGTATTTCAAATAAGATATTCATATTGCATGGTGTAACCACTCATTTTTGAGAGCTTATACCTACGCCCACAACCTTCACCTGCGACATGCTTTGCGCGCGATTCTCCACCTGGGCGCCATCCAGAAACACGTTGTCCGCAAGTGGCGCAAAGACCTCCAGGCTCGACTGAAACACGCCGCCTTCGTGGATAAACCGTACCGATTCGTCGTTCAATGCCGACCGGTAGACGCACCACTCTCTCAGGTCCGCTTCGGCCACATCTCCCGTAGTCGCACCCCCACCGAGGTAAAACGCATCCGGGATGACCCGTTCGCTCACTTCGCCCACCATCGCGCCGTCCACGTAGAACTGTGTCAGCCCGCGCGCACACCCGTGCGACACCACGACGTGATGCCACGTGTCGTCTTCACTAATCGCCCCCGATTTCGCCTCGCCGCCCGGCCCGGTATAAGCAAGTTTTCCGTCACGATAGGCAACCGTCATCACGGCCTTGTCCTTGCTGGGCTCCACGTGCATGACTTCGATTGTCTTGTCACCGCGCGCCCACGGCTCCTTGCGCGTCGCGGCCGCCTTTCCCGACACCGCCGCGATTGCGCCCACACTCTTCAGCCGCACCCAGAAGCTTATCGCGAATGAATGCATCGTATCGGCTGGAACGAACGACAATGCAGCGCCCGAATCCGTATTGCCGGTCACATGCGCATACCGCCCAGACGTATCCTTCGCTGGCGTCGGTTTACCCGCTTCAAGCGCCTCGAACAGGCTCGGCACGATGGTGTAGCACATTTCCTGATGGCCCGAACCGTTTGGATGTCCGCCGTCCGCGTACAAACCGTTCACCCACGCGCAGCGCCCATCATCCACCGCGCCCAGCAGGTTAATGCTCGGCACGTCCCACCGGCTAATCTCCACGTCCATACGTTTCGTGTAGTCATAGAGTTGCGGGTCATCCGACCATTCGCTACGCGCATAACAGTTGGCGACCACGACGGTCATCCCCGCATCGCGGCAGCGTTTCACAAGAGCCAGCACTCCAGTTCGCCATTGCTCGTAGATGCCATCGCGATACGCCTTGTCGGCTTGCTTCGAAATACCTTCATTCGATAACGACAGCGCGATCACGACATAGCCCGCATGTTGCGGCAATAGGTCCGTCTCGAATCGCGGCGCAATCTTGATCGTGTTGTCGCCGCCCCGCGACACGTTGACCACTTCCCATCCGCGCGGCTTCAGCAACTCTCCCAAGCGCCCGGCATACCCGCCCTTGTTTTCATGATCGACCGAACCGTGCGCCACCGACGACCCGAAAACCGCGATTTTCCTGGGCTTTGGCGCCTCCTGGGCGAGGACGATAGCCTGTAGCAGCATGAAGGCAACAATGACTACGCAAGTAGAGAGAATCTTCGAGTGCTTTAGAGACTTCATGTTCGACCTTTCATCACGCACAAAGGACTTAAACCGCTCACGGCCCAGTCATCCCGAGCGGAGCGAGGGATCTGGAATGACAATACGATTGGAAAGCAATTGCATCTTTGGTGACGTCGCTGGAATCGACTCGCAGAGATTGGCTTAGCCAGTAGCCGCGCATGGCGTCCGCATTCAGGGCCGTGTCACGGCCAGCCATCTCTCGAACCACGCCGCCATCGCCTCCTCCGCGTCGCGCTTGTGGTCGGGATTGGAGAACGCGTGATCCCCGCCTTCGAACACACGCAACTCCGCAGGCACGCCAGCTCGCTTCAGAGACTCGTGCATGCGCACCACCCCTGGGCAAAACTCGTCTGTATCCCCCACCAAGAGCAGAATCGGCGGCGCACCTGCATGGATTTGATAAATCGGTGACAGTGCGAGCGCATCAAGTTCGCCCAGCGGCACGTTACGCTGCACTTCTGGAATCTCACCGGTGAAATCGACCGGCGGACAAAACGCGGCCACCGCCGCGATACGATTGCCGTAACGCTCGACGGGGTCTTCCGCGTCGGGCTCTCCCTCGTCCGCCGTCAACGCCGTCATCAACGACAAGTGCGCGCCCGCACTGTAGCTTGTCGCGCCAATTCGGCCAGGGTCCACACCGTACTCGCCGGCGTGCAGCCGAACGAACCGCGCCGCGCGCCGCACATCGGCCAGCGCATCGGTCACCGAGTACCGCGGACAACTCCCATGCCTCACCGCGAAGACGGTAAAGCCTCTCTTCAGCAGTCGCTCGAACCACGCCGCCATCACTTCGGGCGGTTGCCACTCCGACACCCAACCCGAACTCACGACAAACAGGACTCCCGCGCCATTCGCCTCAACATCCGGCGCGTATACATCCAGCGTCAGCGCGAGACCATCTTTGTGTCCGTAGACGACATCGGCTACGACCTGCGCCCCCACGTTACCCCTCCGTTCGCAATCCGTCTCAGCTTGCGGGTCTTCCTACGTGCCGTCGCCGTGCGCGGCGTATTGCCGCTTTCGCACGGCCGTACACGCCAGCGCCAGCAGCACCAGCGTCACCCCCACCAGTACCACCAGCGAAGCTCCCGCCCCGACGGGATACACACTTCGCAACAACTCCACCGGCAACTCCAGTTTGCCCAATTCCAGGCGCTTGAACGGCACATCCGGCGTGAGCCGCCGGATGTATTTCTCGAACGTCAGAAAGTCCGCGTATCCGGGTATGGCGACGACCGCTTTCTCCCATCCGAACAGGAAGATCGCGGACACGATGACGGGGCGCGACGCAATCGTGCTCACAAACAGGCACAGCGCGCCATACGAAAGCAGCGCCATCGCAATCAACGTCAGGTACCGGGGAAGCAACGCGAACGCCGCCGCCGGATCGGCCACGCGCAACGCATAGGCGCCCGCGCCCATGAATGCCGCCGTGGCGGGCGCAAGCAACGCGAATGACACCAGGAAATAGGCCGCGAACTTGCCGAGCACGATGGCTCCCCGCGGCGCGGGACGCGACAACAACAACGGGAAGGTATGGCCCTCGACTTCTTCGCTCAGCAACGTTCCCGCAAAGAACAGCGCGGTCAGAGGGGCCAGCGTGAACAGATATAGATACTCTACGAGGGCCACCAGCAATCGCGGCCCCATCCGCATCGCGGATGTATCGAGCCACGCGGCGAGAAAAGGCAGTGTCATCGGAACAAGCATGAGCCCGGCCATCAGCCAAGTGCGCTTGCGCCGCGCGAAAAGATACGTCGTGAATGCGGCCACCGCCGCAAACACGTTCCAGAAATGGCCGCTGGGAATCCGCTTGTCTTCGTTCATGGCACAAGGTACTCGAACACGGATTGGAGGTTGTCGTCGGGGGCGTGCACGCTCTCGACGCCAAGCTCCTTCTCCGCGAGCAGACCGGTAAGGTGCGCGTAGAACGTATTCGGGTCGCGTGTGCGCACGGTCAGGCCGGACACCTCGTCGTCGAACTCGATAGTGACAAGGCTGGGCAATCCAATGATGCGCGTCGCCAACGCGCGCGGATCGCGGCATCGAACCGAAACGCTGTGGGGATGCGCGTCGATAAGCGCGCGCACGTCGTGCACGTCGCCAACCGCCAGCACCTTCCCTTGATTCAACAGAATGATGTTCGATGTAACGTTCTCGATTTCGTACATGATATGGCTCGCGACCACAACAGTCTTGCCGCCCTTGCCCAATTCGCGAATCAGATCGAAAATGGCCAGGCGGCCAACCGGGTCGAGCCCCGTCATCGGTTCGTCGAGGAACAGAATGTCCGGTTCATGCGCAAAACTCTGCGCCAGTTTCACGCGCTGACGCATGCCCCGGCTGTACGTTGAGATACGGTCGTGCATGCGGTCCGTCATGGAGACGCGCTCCAGGGCTGCCGTGGCTGCGCGTCGCGCTTCCTTGGGAAAAAGCCCCGCGCACCGCGTCAGCCAGTAGACGAATTCGAAGCCCGTCATGTCGTCATAGTAGTTCTCGCGGTCCGGACAATAGCCCACGCGGCGCAGCAGCGGATAATTGCACCATACCGGCTGCCCCAATACGGACACTTCCCCTTGACCCGGGCGAAGCTGCGCGGTACACAGACTCATGAACGTGGATTTGCCCGCTCCATTCGGCCCCAGCAGCCCGGTAATACCCGGTTGGACTTCGAGCGAAACCTTGTTCAAGGCCACTACTTCCCCGAACCAGACCGACACCCCCGCGAACGATATGGATGTGGACATCATCCCACCTCCACCGCGCGAATACGCCGGTACGCGATCCATGCGCAAATCGCGCAGAAGACGGCCATGACCGTCACAACGACGCTCCAGTGCACCGTAATGCGCGAGCGCCCGCCGAACAATTCGTCGCTCAGGTGCAGCATGCACCGCGTCAGGCTGAGACAACGGATATTGGGGCGGCGCAGTATCTCGCCCAACGCGTTCCCCACGGCGCTGTTTACGAACAGCAACGCGCACGCCACAATGGAGGCCCCTGTCGCTGACTTGGTCATCGAGGAACACGCCATGATCAACAGCGAATAGGGGATAATCACGGAAGTCGCATACGCCAGACACGCGAAAGGCACCCAGTAGTTCTCGCGCAGAAACACAAGTCCCGCCGTGGGCGACAGCAGTACGTGAATCGCAATCAGCACCCACGACAGTCCCGCCGACAACAATAACGGCACGCAGCAGACCGCTGCCAACTTGCCAAAAAAGTACTCCAGCCGCGTGAGCGGTTTCGCGAAATACACTTCAAGCAAGTTATTGCGATAGTCGTTACAGATCGAACCTCCGCCAATATACAGACAAAAGAGAAAGACAAACGGCAACGTCAGCGAAATGTACAACCGAAAGAACAGCGCATCCACGTTGGTGATACGGATTTCCTGTATCGCCGTGCGAAGCAACTGGCTGGGATTCGCCGTCATCAAGTCAACGACCATCAGCACAAACACGTACAACATGAACGGCAACAGCGACAGCAACAGCAGCCGCCGGAAGAGCGGTGTCGCGCGCGCTACGCGCAACTCGTGGGCGGCCACGGTCCACCACCGGCTCCGCGCCGTGCCGCTGCGCTCCCAGGGTTTATAGGTTTGTTCGTAGATCGGCACGTCAGCCGCCCCCGGACACTGCCAATAGAAACGCCTCTTCGAGCCGATGCCGGACCGGCTCAAAGTGGCGGATCTGGATTTCGTGGTCGCGCGCCGCGCGAAACACATCCGCCGGCGCGGCTCCCTCGGGCTGATGCACCAGCAACGCGCCGTCCTCTTCGCGTTCCGTCGTAAACCCGGACGCCCGCAACACGGCGGCAAACGATTCGCCGCGTTCCTTGACGCGCACCCGCCACAACCGCGATTTAAACTGCGTCAGCGCCGCGATGTCTCCTTCGCGAATCAGTTTGCCCTGGTCGAGAAGCGCGACGCGCTGACAGACATGTTCCACGTCCGGCAACAGGTGGGACGACAGTAAAACTGCCATGCGACGGGTTCTTGCCACCTCGCGTATCAGTTCCAGCATCGCGATGCGGCCGATGGGATCGAGTCCATTGGTGGGTTCATCCAAAAAGAGCAACTCAGGATCGTGCACGAGGGCCTGCGCAAGTTTGGCGCGCTGCCGCATACCCGTTGAATACGTCTCCATGCGGCGATACCGCTCTTCGCCAAAGCCGACGTAGTTGAGCACTTCGTGCGTCCGCTGCAGCGCGTCCTTATACGCCATCCCCGCGAGGCATCCGCAGTAGGCTACAAACGAAACGGCGCTCAGCTTTGGAGACGACACATCGCGCTCCGGCATATAGCCCACACGGCGCCGGATTTCCAAAGGGTCGCGCTCAACCGGCATTCCAAACACCTGCGCCGAACCCGATGCGGCTTTGCAGAACCCCAGCAACGTCTTCAACAACGTGCTCTTGCCCGCGCCGTTCGGACCCAGCAAACCCACGACCCCATCGTCGACCGTCAGCGAGAAGTCGTTGAGCGCAACACGCGCCCCGTAACGCACAGTCAACCCCGCTATGCGCACGATAGGGCCGCCTACTGCCTCGGGTAACGTCGAAGCGCTCAAATGAGACTAATCCTCCGGCTCGATATGAATCAGAACATCGCGAATCCGCGGGTTCACGAATCGTACGGCGTCCTTTACGCGATGCGCCACATCATGCCCGTCGTGAACCGTGATGGAGCCATCCACCTTCACGTGCAAATCAACAAAATACTCAAACCCCATCTTCCGCACCCAGCACACATGAAGTGACCGCACGCCCGCGACGGTCATCGCCACTTCACGCACCTGCGCTTCTACTGCTGGGTCGGGGGCAACGTCCATTACTTCGCCCACGGCAGGTCTCAGCAGCCGGAATCCATTGAATGCGATAATCATACACGCGAATAACGCCGCCCAATCGTCTGCGTTCTCATAGCCCTTGCCGCCAACCACGGCAATCCCGATTCCTACAAATGCCGCCGCAGAGGTAATAGCATCGCTGCGGTGGTGCCACGCGTCCGAGCGGACCGCCGTGCTCTCAATCGCCGCGCCCACGCCACTCATCACACGAAACAGCGTCTCTTTCGCGACTATCACAACCACCAGCACGATCAACGTAAACGGCGCGGGCGACGTGCTGGAAGCCACGATTTCGCGAATGCTCTGCACGGCGATTACGAGCGCGCCAAACAAAAGCCCCATTGACACCGCCACCGCCGCAATCGGTTCGGCCTTGCCATGTCCATACGGGTGGTCTTTGTCGGGCGGCCGCGCGGCAATGCGCAATCCACTCCATACCACAATCGATTGAAACACATCCAGCGAAGATTCCATCGCGTCGGCGATCAATGCGTACGAATTGCCCAGAATGCCTGCCACGCCTTTGATGATTGCAAGCGCCAGATTGATCAGAACGCCGACAACTATAAAACGCGCCCCGCGCAGCGCGGGATGCTCTGTGTTGGATGCAGCGACTTCTTGTGCCATTGGAAACTACCCCTGAGTACTGACTACTGCCAAGTCCAGGATAATTGTAACCGATACGAGCGCGCACGAACGAGCCACCCGTATCTGTTCCTGGTGTCGCCGAAAACCCTCAGGCAATCCGCTTTCTGCGGGCATCCTGGCTATTCCAGATACTGCACACGCGCTCTTCATTGACCATTCATAAAGGGTGCGAGTACTCTTACGGGTATTGCAGTTCTGCACGGTGGCGGGGTAGTGCTTCAGGAATCTGTCTTTTCATGGCGTGACGATGCCGCGTCAGCGTCACAGGAGAATCAAACATGCGCCTTCTGTCGGTTGTATCCGCCGTTTCGCTAGCGATTCTATGTCTATCCGCATTCGCGGAGACTCCAACAACTCCGCTTTACGATGTACCCGCCTTATCGGGTATCACCGTCGATGGCGACCCGTCCGACTGGAAAGCTGCGGGGTTCCGAGTCGAACTCATGCTCGACAAGGACGGACGTTTTGTCCCTCTCGCCGACCTCAAACCCGAGTTTCGCCTGGGGTGGGATGAACGCGGACTTCTCGTTCTTGTAACCGTGCAGGACGACACCCTTGTCGAGAACGCGGACGAGTCTGCGTTGTACGACCGAGACTCCGTGGAAGTCTTTGCCGCCACGAAGCGCGGCGCAAAGGATCTCTACCAACTCGTTGTCAGCCCTGGCGTGACTTCGGAATTCCCCGAAATACGCGCGAAACTTTCAGACTTCCGCAAGATGGAACCCAAACCGGAACTGACCTACGAGGCCGTCCGCAAGAGGACGGCAAATGGCTATACCCTGGAAATCCTGCTTCCGTGGAAGAATCTCGCAATCACGCCAAGTGTCGGACTGGAAACGGGCTTCCAGATCTTCATCAACGATGCCGACGCGCCTAAAGGCCGCTTCCAGGCCGTCTGGTATCCGCAGACACGCACACACGAAAACTCGAACGCGATGCACCGCATCCGCCTCGCGAAATGCGCCAGCGCGCCCGAGTGCACGCGCGTCCGCGGCGAATACGATGACAGCGCGCGCACGCATTTGCGCGTTGTGTCGCTTGGGTCCAACACAGGCAAATCGGTCACCGTGAAATCGGGCAGGGACCGCGTCGCCGACGCCTCGCTAGCCGGACAAGGCGATTTCGCCGTTGCCGACATCTATTTCCCGATGCCCCAACCCGGCGACGCCAACAAACCATTTAACGTGCATGTAGGCGGGAAGGCGGCGGGGTCCGTCACGCTGCCCGATGCGACAATTACCCGTGCGCAACGCATCATGTTTCTCCCGCTGAAATTCAAACCGCCCGTCTTCAAAGGGTCCTACTTCCCGCTGGTGGACTTCGAGAATCCGCGCGTGGCCGAGGCCCTTATCGGCCCCTATCGCATCGAGACGACTTTCTACGACGCCAAGTACAACCAGGTCACGACCGCCGAAGAGCCCGGCCGTTACGGCGCTGTCGTCGACGTGCATCCGCGTGAAGGCCGCGCGATCCGGCGTTTTGTGACGCTGTATCACGCGCCGGATTCCTACGATACCTTCGCGTGGTTCTTCATGCAGCCCAAAGGCGGCCTTGAATTCCCGCCCAGCATGGGATTCGACGAGCAAGCCATCGAGGCGCAATCCGAGGCGATCGGCCGGTATGAACGCGCCATGCTCGTCGATGACCTCAACACCGATCCGCTAACCGCCACTTTGATAACCGGTCTCAGCGAAACCAAGCCCGCGCCAGCCCCGCTGGGCGTCGCGGAAGATTTCCTTGCGATGGACCGCCAATGGTGGGTCGGCCTGAAGCAAAAAGTCTATCCGGGCGCTCCCTACTATCCCTACAACGTCGTCTGCCCCTACCAGAAAGAAGGCGAACCGGCGCCGGTCTTGCGCGAAGGTACTCCGGAAGAAGCGGGCATGAAGCCTGACGCGGTGCAACAAATCGATTCTGTCCTCCAGCAATGGGCTGAAGAGAGCAAGGAACCGTTCGCGGTATGCCTCGCCCGGCACGGCGTCGTCTACATGCACAAAGCATACGGTCAGCGTTTCGGCCACCCGATGACCGTCACCACGAAAAGCTGGATGGCTTCCATCTCGAAGTTCCTATCCGGCACCTTGATGATGACGCTGGTCGATCAAGGACTCGTTAACCTTGAAGACCCCGTGGACAAGTTCCTCCCCGCGTTTCGCGGGATCGAGGTAAAGACTCCGCTCACGGTCCGCAGCCTGTACATCCACACGAACGGATTCCAACTGGGATTGCAGCCCCCGCGCATGTACATGGACCATTGGGGCGACGACATGAACGACCTCGAAGAGGTTCTTGCCGGATACTATCCGAACCTCGAAGTTGGCACGCGTCACGGATACAACGGCGTCGGCTACGCGCTCGGTGGAAAGGTCATCGAGACGATCAGCGGCGAAGCCCTGCCCCAATACTTCATGCATCATCTTTGGGGACCATTGGGCTGCACCCAC
The DNA here is from genome assembly GCA_019695095.1 of Candidatus Hydrogenedentota bacterium. Lineage (NCBI taxonomy): Bacteria > Pseudomonadati > Candidatus Hydrogenedentota > Candidatus Hydrogenedentota bacterium. The sequence continues at coordinate 26,916 of JAIBAQ010000017.1, read as the reverse complement.
ACCGACGCCGTCGATGGCAGTGCCCGGACCTTCAGCGTGCCCATGGACATCGCGAAGTTCGGACAACTGTGGCTGAACAAAGGTGCGTACGGTAACATGCGCTTCTTCAGCGAACAGACCTACGAGAAAGCCCTGCCCACAAAGATCAAGCCATTCGTGAGCTTCGATACGGACCTTGAGTGGGGCATGGGCTGCGTCTGGATGCCCGATGCGGGCCTCAGCAAAAAGACGTTTGGCCACGGAGCCGCATCCGCCGCCACGCTGCGCATCGACCCGGAAAACGATCTCGTCATCGTCATGACCCGCAACACCGCGGGCGCGGCCTACGGGAAATATCACCCCATGTTCATCAAGGCTATCGTGGACAACCTGGCGGAAACCCCCGCGAAGTAGCCGCTGTTGACATTACCTGCTCACAACGCTCCCGGTTCACGCCGGGGGCGTTGTTCTTTCATGTACTTGCAGATTCGCGAACACCCAACCATACTGGTACAGAATGAGGTGCAAACAGGAGCTGCTCCGGGTCCCTATTCCTCAAGATCGTCAAATAGTCTCGTGTTTTCAAGCGGCTACTGGAGTAAGTTGTTCAACAGTCGCGTGTCGTGCGAGTAGGAGCGCTGTGCATAGTTGGCGGCCTTCTGTACTACTAGCTGAAGAAGTCTTTAGAGGGTTCTCGGATCTTCATGCCGCATGCGTTATAAGTTGTTGTGTCCGAAACTAGCGGCCAAGAGAGCCGTGCCGTTTATTTGGTTTCTCCATCGGAGTTCATCCGTGGTTGAGTCTCTTTTGGTTTCGGCTATGCCGCTCCGGGCGGAAGGAGGGCGCCGCAGTGCCCAGAATCGAAGAACCTTTTCAAGCCATCATCAACGGTGACAAGCCGCGCTTGTTGGACATGATTCAGCGCAATCCGTCTATTGTCCATACGCGAAGCGCGCACGGCGAAACACCCCTCATCGTCGCTGCCTATCGCGGACAACTCGAGATGGTCGAGCTTCTCCTCGAGAACGGCGCGGAAATGGGCATCCACGAAGCCGCAACGCTGGGCCAAACCTGCCGCATCGAAGAAATCGTCAAGAGCGACCCAAAAGCCGTTGACGCAATTTCCAGCGATGGCTGGACTGCGCTGCATCTGGCCGCACACTTCAATCGCAAAGAGACCACGCAGCGGCTCATCGAATTGGGAGCGCTCGTCGACGCGGCTTCGGCCTCGACCAGTCTCGCGCCCGGCAACACGCCGCTTCACGCGGCGTCGGCTGCGGGCCACTACGAACCGGCTCTCGTGCTGCTCGAATACGGTGCGAACGTAGCCGCCCGTCAGGCGAATGGCATGACGCCCCTCCACGTCGCCGCCGCGGGAACCAATGCGGGCCTAGTTCGCCTCCTGTTGGAACACAAGGCCGATCCGAGGGCCATCGACGACGCAGGCATGATGCCCGTCGACCTCGCGTTAAAGTTCGAGCGCTACGAGATCGCGGACATCCTCCGCGCCGCACCAACCACCGCCTGAAACGCAGCGCCCCCCCATACACTCCAACTGCCAGCTATAAACCCGCGTCCTGACCACGCACTTCCCATCTTCAATCCAAAATCTAAAATCCAAAATCTAAAATGCGTGACCTCCGCGCCCTACTTCTCTCGCCGCTTCCATCAGGCTTTTCCCTGCTTCTCCACGCGCATCCTCTCCGCCGTCAACTCCTCGAACACGGCCTGATCCTTCGGCTCTTTCATGTCGTAGCCGACCTTCTCCCAGCGTGGATCGTCCGGGTCCAACCCCAACGACTCGATGTACCCTCGTTCGGCGATGAAACACCGCCCGTGGGCCGTTAACAAATAGCCGCCGTTCGATTCGAGATATCCGCGCGCCTCTTCATAGGTTTTGCACCAGTTGTGCCAGAACGCGCTCGCTCCCGGTGGACACCACAATACGTCCGCCGCATCTTTGAGGTTCTTCCAGGCCGCGTACCCCTGTTCGCGCGCCACGACGGTCAACGCGTGCTTATGCTGGATATCGCCGCGCGCCTCCAACACCTGCGCGACGCTTTGCTCGCGAAACGGCGCAATCCGGCGCAACCGTTCTGCCGCAGCCTCGGCCACGGACAAAACGCCTGAATTCAAGTCTTTTAGCAGGAGAGATGCGTTGCGTTTGCTGTCTTCGACGGATGGAATGGGACGTGCCATGATCGGTATTCCTTTGCGTTGGCGTGGACACGATCCGCATCAGTCCACAAAGGAAATCACCTACATGTCTTTAACGAGGAACGGGAGTGATACCATCTTTCGCGGATGCGGCGCCTCCCAGCACCGAACTTAGTATACCCCTCGACGAGCATTCCTGCAAAGCAGCCTCGTGCTCTTCTCCCCTTCCCGTTGCCCCTTTTAATCTCGCTGAAATCGCGGCGCAAAAGAAGCTGAAGGAAACGAAATGGCGATCTCAGATCTCATTTGCCAGAGTAGATGCACGCAACGTTATTCGCTGCCTGCTCCTCGCACTGATTCTCGTTGCGGTTGGCATGCCCGCAGGGCCACCTTCAATTCCATCCATATTCCTGTCGTGACGTTGCCGCGCGCATCCGATCGTTTCAGGCTTTCAAAGAGGCAGGGATCGCCAAGCTCCGCTGCTGCATTCAACGTGTAAGGACTCACGGTCTTTTGATTCAACTCGCGGCATATGCAAGACGCGACTCGGGGATCGCGCCGGATTGCCAACCCCATCAGAGCTTCGCCGCGCACCTCGGCATTCCTGTCGCAGAGCCGCCGCCACAAATGCGCGCGAATGTGTTTACTGTCCGCGTCGACCTGCCTGGCAATGCCAAATGTTGCCCAGTTCCTTACTCCCGCATCTTGGTCGTCCATTAGGAACAACAGCGACCTGATGGCCGCAGGATGCTCGTGTCCCAAAAGGCCAAATGCGACGCCCTGCCGCACTCTCTTGCTCTTGTGAGTCTTCAGCCTCGCGAGAGGGAGAACGGCGCGGCCGTCGCCCTGATGTCCCAGAGCGACTGCGACCGAATTGAGGACAGAGGGACTCTTTTCAGTGCGTAGCATGGCCAAGAGGGTCGAAACGCACTCATCGGCGAAAACGCGCTTGGGTACGCCTAGCTGTCCGAGCAGGTCAGCTCCCAAGCAACGCTCATTTGTTGTGCGGCCGCCACACAACCCGACAGCGTGATCCAACACGCTCCTGGAACCCGCCCTGTGCAGTTCGCAAACAATCTCCCACCGCTCGGGGTCCTTCGCATCCAAAGCTTGGGCAATTAGCGCGGCCACACGTGACGCGGGTATTCCTTTCCCTGCTATCTCTTTCCTGTTTTTGACCATCTAGCTACTCCCTGCCCATTCGGTCTACGCGATGCTTGTATGTGCTAATGTGTGACAATAGGTTGTCGTAGAATACACGACCAACGAGCGGGATAGGCACCGAGGGAATCACGAAAACTGCACTCGAAGAATCAGCAATTCGTTACGACCGTCATTCCCGCGCAGGCGGGAATCCATCTTGCCGATAGAAATCGATGAATGGCGAGGATGGACCCTCGCTTTCGCGGGGGCGACGAAGAATGGAGCGGGGCAGAGAACGAACGGTACGCATATCGAGGAGCAGTGAAGGTTCAAATATCGGAGTCGCTCTAGTCGGGACTTGTAAGATCAAGGCCCCAGCCAGGAGGAGAGATGGGCTATACGCTGATAACCTCGGACGAAGGGTTGGCCGACTTGCGAGCACGTTTCATCGATCATGATGCGGTTCTGAAAGAAGTTCACGTCGTCGCCAGCGAATACATCCCGCTCGTGAGTGCTCGCCATCAGCTCGAATGGAGTCCATATCCCAACGCCCGGCTGTTGGTGCAGGTCATGTGGCCGCAGCCTTCGGCCTTCGAGTTCATCTTGCTGCACGTTGTCGAAATGTCTATTGCCGCGGACTGTTCGGGAGGAGTCGCTAGACAGGACATCATGTGCGATTGGCTTCATACAAAAGGCAGGCTTGAGTTCTGTGTTTGCGGCGGTTACTTCTTGGTTGAGCAGATTCTCTGGCGAGAAGTGCCGGGATGGCTCGGTGTGTCTGCCCGTCTTGGAAGTGAAATCCCTGTTTCTTCAAATGTGGCTCCGGTCATGGATGATGACTGGGTTATCTGCCCGAGTTGTTCTGATGGTTGGCAACTCGAGAGGATTCCCCAATTCCGGAAATGCCCGAGTTGCGGTCAGGTGTGCGAGATCTTGCGGGAAGGAAATTGAACGGTACTCGTCTATGTGCGATGTGAAGTCCAGCGAAATAGAACCGCAAGAGGCAGATTGCGAGGAAACCCTTTACCCGAAATCGTTCAAAGACCGTTCAACCGGCCTTAGCGTCTTCGGGTGCTTGCTTGTCATTCCGGGGGTCCTTTTCGCAATTATGTTCGTTTTCTTCCTGGTGATCGCGCTTTGGGTTTCGATCGGTGACCGCCCTGCCGTTGGCCAAATGGCTTTACGTTGGCTGTACGGCTTCCTGTTATTGGGTCCTGTGCTCTGCGCCTGGTTCGTTGTAGTCGGTATAGGCTCGATGTGCGCGCGACGGTGGGCGCGCTCGATCATTCTGGCCTGGTCATGGGTTGAACTTGTCGCTGGACTTGCTGACCTGACAAGTTTTCTCGACACTTTCGACGAAGTGCCGATTGGGCACATACCCAAAGGAGCGGCGCTTCTCATGAAGATCTTCATGATCATTATCTTCATGGCGTTCGTGTACTTCTACGGCAGCGAGGATGTCAGGCAGACATGCGAATCGAGAGACACGGTCGCGCGGTGGACTGACAAGTGCCCAATACCGGTATTGGTGATTCTTGTCGCGTCCGCAAACAAGTTGTTTGGGGTATTGGTCTCCTTAATTGTGGCGCTTCCTAAATTCTACTTCGGCCACGCCCTGGGTCCTGTCCCCGGTGCCGTTGCTGCTGCATTCGTGTGTTCCATCTGCGTATACGTGGCCTGGGGCGCATACAGGCTACGCAAGTCTGCCTGGTGGTGCGGAGTTATACTCGCTCTGATTCTGTTCTTCTCCGAGGCAGTCACATATGCGCGCGGCGCTACGTTTGCGGACTACTATGAAGTCTTCGCCGCGTCGTACCCCGGCGATCCGCTCATGGAGAAGATTCCGCTGGGTACGCCCGCGGCCAGTTTGTCTCTTTGTCTCGTCTACTTCGTATGGTTCGGCTATTTGGTCTATGCCCGCAAATACTTCGCAAATCGCTTAGCGAGGCAATCGTCTTGATTGACTTTATCGCTCAATGACCCCCGGTTGCGAAACCCCGTTACCCGCCGTCCGTCCATCCCGTGTATTCTTTGCGTTCTGTCGCGGCAAAACCGTTTTCAATATTTCCGCTCTCCGCAAATTGCGACGGAGAGGCGGAACAAGAAAGACAGGTGCATGGAGAATACGCCAACGAAGGTCTACGGATACCGCTGGATCGTCCTGCTGGTGTTCGCCGTTCTAAACGCGGTGATTGAGATTCACTGGGTGGCGTTGGCGCCCATCACGACGGAAGCGGCCCAGTACTATGCCGTGACGCCGCTGTCGATAGGCTTCTTGTCGATGCTCTTCATGCTTGTGTATCTGGCGGTCAGCATTCCCGCGTCGTACGTCATCGATACCTACGGAATCCGTGTCGGCGTAGGTGCGGGGGCGGCGCTCATCGGCATTTTTGGCTTGCTCAAAGGGGTATACGCGGCAAACTACGCGATGGTAAGCGTCTGCCAATTCGGCCTTGCCGTGGCGCAACCGTTCATACTCAACGCCTACACGGCCATCAGCGCGAAGTGGTTTCCAATCAGCCAACGCGCAACCGCGACCGGTCTCGCCGCGTTGTCGCAATACATCGGAATCATCTTGGCCATGGCGGCCACGCCGCTGCTCGCCCACGCCTGGGGCATCGACGGCATGCTGAAGACTTATGGCGTGATTTCCGTTGTCGGCGCGGTACTGTTTCTCGTGTTTGCCAAAGAAGCGCCGCCGACTCCGCCGTCTCCTCCCGGCCAGGAAGAGCGCTTCCTTGTCATCGCGGGACTGAAGCACATGTTCAAACAGAAACAGGTTGTGTTGCTTCTACTCATGTTTCTGATTGGACTTGGCATCTTCAATGCCGTCACAACCTGGATTGAACAGATACTCAGTCCTCGAGGTCTCGATTCGACTCAGGCAGGCGCCGTCGGAGCGCTGATGATGATCGGCGGCGTGCTGGGCGCATCGATTCTTCCGCCCATCTCCGACAAAATACGCAGACGCATACCGTTTCTCATAACGGCCACCGCATTCACGATTCCCGGCTTGACGGGCTTGGCATTCGCCACCAACTTCGCCGTGCTGTTGGCATCGAGTTTTGTTTTGGGATTCTTCATCATGAGCGCCGGACCCATCGGGTTTCAGTATGGTGCCGAACTCAGCTATCCCGCCCCCGAATCCACCTCCCAAGGCCTCCTGCTATTGGCCGGACAAATCTCCGGCGTCGCCTTCATCTACGGCATGGACGCCTTCCGCTCCGCCGGCGGCTCGATGACCCCCTTCATGATCTTCTTCATCGCCATCACCGCATTGAACGTCATCCTCTGCACGCGTTTGAATGAATCGGAGATGATCAAGAAGGCTCAGTGAGCGGCAGAGAACGTTGGGAAGAATGGAGACCTCGGTCGCAAGAGTAGCGCGGTCGGGAGTCCACGCCACAACGGAGCGTGCAGGCAATTGCCTACGTGAATTCTCGCCTACTACACGCCGCCCTCATCACGGTCACTTCTGCTAATGACCATCATTCGGAGTGACGGCTCACTTGTGCGCTCATTGCGTTCTTTCGCGGCCAGACTGTCTTGGCTTACGCCGGCGTAATCCGCCCCAAGGTGACCGACTGTTGCGCGCCGGTGGCGTGCGGCACGTTGGATGGCTTTCCGCAGAGGGTTTCGTTGCCGAGCACGGCGACGCCGATGGCGTCGAGCGCATCCGCCGGCAAACCGTATTCGTCGCTGGCGCGGAGCACGGCATCGCCCATGCCGTTCTTGAGCCGTTGCATGAGCGCCTGGTTTTTCACGCCGCCCCCGCTCACAATCACGCGCGATACGGTGAATTGCGGTTTGACGAAGCGGTTGTACGCGCGGACAAGGCAATAGCTCACCGCTGCCGTAACCGTTGCCATGAGGTCGTCGAGCGAATGGTCCTTCCGCGCCGCAAGGGCATCGCGCAGATACGTCTCCGGCGCGAACTCGTCGCGGCTCGTGGTCTTGGGCGGCACTTTCGCGAAAAACGGATGATCAAGCAGGAACTCGAGGAATTCGTCGATGACGACGCCCTTCACGGCAGCGGCACCCTTGAGGTCCATTTCCTGGGTGCCACTGGTCAGTTGGCGCACCGCGCCGTCGAGCACGATCATGCCGGGACCCGCATCGAACGCGATGATCTCGTCGAACTTCGGCGGAATCACCGTGATGCTCGTGATGCCCCCGAGATGAAGGCGCGCAACGGTTCGGTCTTCGCGCGAAAACAGCGCCCAGTCGGCATATGCGCTGATGGGTCCGCCCTGTCCTCCCGCCGCCATGTCGCGTGACCGAAAGTCCGACACGACCGGGTGCTGCGTGCGCTCGGCGATGATGGCTGGCTCGCCGACTTGGAAAGTGCCGATGGATAGATCGTAGCCGCGCGGCGGATTGTGTGACACGGTGTACCCGTCTACGGCGATGAAATCGACTTCGCACAATTCTTTCTGCGCGATGCGGATCATGTCTTGCGCGGCTTCGGCCAGCAGTTCGCCCAGCTCGAAGTTGAGGAGCGCCAGCTCCCGCGCGTCTTTTCGCGCCACGATGAGCCGCGTGTGCAGACCGGGGGCAAACGGGAAATGCCTCGACTTGATGTATTTGATGTGGAGGTTATCGCCGCTGCCCTTGATGCGCACGAGTGCGGCGTCGATTCCCCGGGCCGCGGTGCCGCACGTCATCCCGACGGCGAATCGCGTCGTCTTTTTGCGGATTCCTTCAAATAACATAGGTGGCTGTTTCTTCCTTTCCGCGGTTACTCGAGGGTCTCCAAGGTAGCACCTGAAAAATAATGCGCGAGTATCTCGTCGTGGCGCTTGCCTGCCAAGGCCATTCCGCGCGCCCCCTGCTGGCACAACCCCACGCCGTGGCCGCGTCCGCCGCCACGAAACACAAAGCCAACCGGACCGTTCGGCCCGGGCGTCGATTCAATTATAAACATGGCGCTTGGCAAACCGCCAAACGCCTGGCGTATGGCCAATTCCTTTCGTATGGTGGCCGTGGACTCCGAACCCGTTACGCGTACCCACTTTAGGCGTCCACTCGGGCCCCGCTCGCCGGCCTCAATCGTGCGCACCGTCCCCACGCGGTATTTCTGGTTCACAAGGCGCGTGACCTCCGCGGCTGTCAGCTTCTTGCTCCACCGGAAGTTCGCGGCGTCGTCGCTGCAATAGGCCTTGGGCGGGCTGCCGAGCCATTTGCCCATGCCCTCGGATAGTGGGCCGCCGGTTGGACCCTTTCCAGTGGGATAGTCCGGCACGCCGCGCAGGGCCGGATCGGCTGGAGCCGACCAGACGGTCTCGTTGTTCTCGGAATACCCGCCGCAGTTGGCGCTGAACGTCGCCGCCACAATGCGGTTCGCCGCTGCCAGCACGCGGCCCGCCGTTTCGCGCACCGCCACGTCGGTATTCGGGTGGCGTCCACTGAAACCGCCGTACACACGGTCGCCTTCGCTGTCGGTGAAGTTGAACCCTTCCAACACGTGCTTGATGGCCATGTGCATCAACACGTCGCTGCGCGCTGCCACAGCCTGCGCTTTGAGCGCCTCGACGGGCCACAACGCGGGCATCTCCGCCGGCAGCACGCCCGCGAGGTAATCCTCCACGGGAGACGTCTCGAACAATTCGAACATCGAATCCGGACCGACACCCACGCTCAAATCGCCTGCGTACACGCCGCTCTTGGACCCCGCGCTCACTCGGACAGGCTGCGTTCCATGTACGGTAAGCGGCAACGAAACGGACTGCGAGGTTTGGGGAGATCCGCCAACGAGCGTGGCGTTTCCTGCGCCCGCTTCCAGCACTTCGGGACGTATCCATGCCCATACCGATTGCGCTTCGAGGCGCTTGCGCAAAGCGTCAGCCTCGGCCTCCGACGAGAAGCGTTGAAGCGACACCCATTCCTGGCGGCAATCGAGCACATACCCGCTTGCAGTCTGAATCGGATGTCCCAGCGAAGCCACTTCGACGGGATAGCCGCGTGACTTCCACTCGGAAACATAGGTCTTGAGTTCGTTCTCTTCCCACGGTTTGAACGTCTTCGTGAACACGTGAAACTGTCTGCGCGGCGGCCGCGCTTGGGTCAACCGAAGCGTCCACCGGCCCGGAGTCAGGTCTGTTCTCCGGCCTTGCGACTCAACGGAGCCCGGCGCCGTTGTCTCAAACGCGATCTCGCGAATCCCGTGCGTCAGGCGTATCCGTACCGGGGGATTCGACGAAACCATCGTTGGTTTCGGTGCGGGTGCCGGCGCCGGGGGAGGTTGTGGAACCGGCTGCACGACCGGTGCCGGCGCAGGGGGAGGCGTAACCTCGGGCGACGGACGTACTGCGGGCGGCGGTATCGGCGCAGGTTTGGGTTCGGTCTTCCGGTGCGTCCGGCAGGAACACGTGGAAACCAGCACGGCGCAGACGAGGCCGCAGAAAACCAACCAAGGGCGCGAAGTTCGAGTCATGCCGGCGTCACCGGGTTTGAGCGCGCCGGTAGGCATTCGGCGTCATGAGGTGAAGAGTCACGACTCCTCCAGTGCGCGGCGGAGGTTGCCGTGGGCATGATTGAGCCGGCCGATGGCCTGCTCGCGATCCAGCGCAAGCCGTGTCATCAGCACCGCCACGGCAATATCGTCGCCCGCATCTTCCAATCGGCGCGCGGCGAGGTCTTCTGTTAGTCCCGTGAGCGCGGACACCATACGCGCGGCGCGCCGCCGCAGCTTGGAGTTGGCGGGCCGCATACGCACCATCCGCCCGTCATAGACGTATCCCGCCAGCGCCATGGCCCCGGTGGAAATCATATTGAGGACCATTTTCGTTGCCGTGCCGGCTTTTAAGCGCGTCGAACCCGCGACCACTTCCGCCCCGGTGTCCACGGCGATCACGCAGTCGGCGCTGTCTTTCGCCCGTGGATTGCAGCACAGCAACACCGTGCGCGCCCCGCACGCGGCCGCGTGACGTAATCCCGCTTTGACGTAAGGCGTCGTGCCCGACGCCGCAATACCCACAACAACGTCCCTTGCGCCCAGCGGCGGATGCAGCAGCGTCAAGTCGGTTCGCGCCGCACTTTCGTCGTCCTCGGCTCCTTCCACACTATCGCGCAAAGCGCGGTCACTGCCCGCCATGATGCCGACAACGCGCTCAGGCGGCACACCGAACGTCGGCGGGCATTCCGATGCGTCCAACACACCGAGCCGCCCGCTCGTGCCCGCGCCCGTGTAGATGATACGTCCACCCGACGCGATGGCCTCGGCGGCAAACTCGATGGCGCGCGCAATCTCGTCGCTGCAACGATTCACCGCGACCGCCACGGACGCGTCCGCGCGGTTCATGCGCTTCACGATTTCCTGCGCCGTCAACCGATCAATCGTGACTTCGTCCGATGCATGTCCTTCCGTCGGCGACAACGATTCCCCGCCACCCTGCTGGCCCTCGGCCTCAGCCAACGGCAGATGCGCCGGAATGGTCTCCGCGAACGCGAGTTCTGCAACAGCGCGGTGTCCGCGCAGTGCGGCCAACACCGGTCGCGCCGTGGTCTCGGGGCGAAGCAAAGCGCGCTCGAACATCGCGCGGTACCGCGACGAATGCTCAAAGAGACCGCCGCTGAGATAAATGGGGGTATCCGGTCGCAAGTGCAATTGGATGAGCGCAGACACAGCTTGTCCGGCCAGCAATGATGCCTGGCTTTCAAGGCACTTCAACGCGAAGTCATCGCCGTTGTTGGCGAACTCCAACACCGTCTCGGAGAGTTGCGCGATCTCCTCTTTGGTCGCGTTGTGCGACCAGACTACGAAGTCCTCAAACGTATCGAGTCCTGCCGCCTTCGCCAACCCGTCCGCGAGACGCGCACGCGTTTGCAGAACGTCCAGTGCGTGGGTGATCCCGCGCAGCGCCGTCACCGCAATCTGGTAACCGCTGCCGTCGTCGCCCAGCAACGTGCCTTTGCCGCCGACGATCAGCGTTTCGCCCGCCGCGTTCTGCCCCACGACACTGGAACCGGTGCCCGCGATAACGACCACGCCGGGTTCCACGCCCGCGTTCGCGAACAAGAGCGGATACAGGTCATTCGTCACCACAGCGCGGCGCGCATTCAACGCCGACGCCAGGGCCTGCGCCATCGGCTCGCGATGACGCGTCGCTCCAGAGATGCCGGCTGCCACGATCAGCGGTGTGCCTTCGAGCCCTTCCAGGCAGCGAAGGCACAACGTCGTAATGTTGCGGACGCTGGCGTCCATGCCGCACACCACCGGATTGGAAGGTCCTCCGGACGTTTCCGTCACGAGTGCGCGGTGGTTGTCATAGAGACCCACGCGCGTGCGGGTTGCGCCGCCGTCAATGGCAAGAATCAAATGAGCACTGGTCATCACGCCGCTCCATCCACCGTCATCCCAGGACAATACGTCATCACCGCGCTTCGACGCACGCCGTTGGTATCGCTCAAGTCTTTGAGAAGGTACGCAGCCGGGTTCGCGGCGCGCGTCAGAGTCTCGCGATCCACGGCCACAAGCCCCAATCGCTGAGTATATCCCGCATGCCACTCAAACCCATCCAGCATGGGGCCGTAAACAAATCCTCTCACATCACAACCCTCCGCAATCGCGCGGTGGGTCTGCAAGACGTGTTCCAGCAAGAACTGACACCGTGCCGCTTCATCTTGCGTGGCCGTACCGACGCCTGCGATGAGCACAGGCTTGCGATAGCGGCGCATTTCGCGGATAAGGCGCAACAAACCTTCCGGAAAAGACTCGGAAGCATCCGCAAGCACTCTCCGAAAGCGGCGCAATGGCCGCCACGCCGCAAAACGCACCGAGTCGATCGCACCCGCATACGACAACGCCGTGAAATCGAATTCGGATTCGCGCAACAGCCCCTGAAAAGCATGGTTTGCGAACGTCTCTTCGGTACGTGCCGCGCGCGCATCCCAAGCACTCCACGCATTCGCCACGTCAAGCAGTTGGCCTCGGACAGACACCCCGATGGACGCGTCTCCCTGCAACGAACGAATCGTATCCGCGGATTTTCGATGCGCAAGCGCGAGGTTACGAAGCGCCTTCACGCCCAGATCGCTGCGACGCTTTTGCGGGGGCCACGCCCCGTCGATATACGCGTGCTGGACATAGTGAACGGGGGTTGTCAACGGAATCCATCGTTTGCACACCGGCGCAATCTTCTCTGCCACGCGCGCGGCATACCGCGCGAAGGCATGAGGAGCATCACTGCACAACCAACCACCCCGATCCGCAAGCCATTTCGGGAGCGTTACATTCCACAGCGCACAGATCGGCTCAGTCTGCCTGCGCTTCATGGCGCGCGCCACGTCGCGATAGTGAGCCAGGGCCGCGTCGTCGTACTCGCCGAGAACCGGTTCCACACGGCTCCATTCCACCGAGAAGACAAGCGACTTCATCGAGAGTTGCCTCGCAAGATCAAGGTCGCTTTCGTACCGCTCGTAGTGCCCCGCGGCAATTTGCGAGTTGCTCTTGTCTGCTATACGGCCCGGGCGCTGTTCCCAGGCCCACCAATCCGCCGCAAAGTTCGCGCCCTCAATTGGGTGACCGGGAAGCGTTGCCCCCCACAGAAACTCTCGTGGAAACTGAATCACTGCTGCTCCTCAATCCGCGACCTGTACCAGACGTCGCGCGCATGGTAGCATGAGCGCGAAGCCGCGAAAAGAAAGTGTCCGAGGGGTAGTCATGAACACACGCGACGTTGCCACGTTGTTGGCGCTATGCCACGTCTCCGGCGTCGGCAACGCCACGGCGCGCCGCGCGCTGCATGCGGCGCAACACCTTGGCGTCTCCGTTTTTTATCTCACGCGTCTGGAACCCCAGCGCCTGCTGGAGCGCTTGCCTGTCGGCGATTTCGACACGCTTGTTTCCGCTTTGCAGCGGACGAGTGAAACCGTGATCGACAAGGTTGAAAGCGAAGTGCAGCGCTTTCTCTCCGCCGGAGGCCGCGTGTTTCTCGCTACAGATGATGACTACCCCGCGAAATTGACCCTGTGTCTCGGCAACGACGCGCCTGCGTTCTTGTTCTGCTTTGGTGATATCGCTCAATTGGACGCGCCGTCGGCGGCGGTGGTCGGCGCGCGCAAAGTCTCGGCGGAAGGCGCGTTGCTCGCCGCCAAGTGTGCGCGTACGTTCGCGGAAGCCGGCGTGACGGTCGTCAGCGGAGGCGCGGAAGGCGTCGACACCATCGCGCACAACGAATCCGCTCAAGCGGGCGGCAAAACCGTGATGGTGCTGCCGATGGGGATGCTCAACTACCCCGCGCCCGCCGTCGCGGACATGCTGGAGCGCGGCGTACTCACGTTGGTCAGCCAATTCCCGCTGAGTGCCGTGTGGCAGACGGTCCATGCCGTCACGCGCAACGCGACAATCAGCGCGTTCGCGGATGTTGTGTGTGTGATTGAACCGCGCAAGGCCGGAGGAAGTGCCCGCGCGGGACGGTGTGGCTTGGAGCAGGGGAAGATCGTGCTCGTGCACCCCGGCGCGGACGACGGCGGCATGGGAGAAACCCTGTTCCGCGAAGGCGCGTTGCCCCTGGCGCAAGACGGCGATGTTGATGCAATGCGCCTGCTCCGGTTCATGAGCGAACCTCCGCAAACCCGGCCCAAGCAGACCGAACTCTTCTGAAAGCACGAATCCACAGATGACACAAATGGCGCCGACGACGCGGAATTCGGGGACTGACCCAAGCGAAGCGAGCGAAGTGAGCGCAGACGGGTCTGTCCCTAATTCCGCGATGGGCAATCTGTGTCATCTGTGGATGAAAAGGAGCAGCAATGAAAGTCCACGATTTCGCGTATCAAGTCGCGCTGCGAACCATCGAGTTGCTGGAGCAGACGCAGCACTACAAGATCCCCGAGAACATCCGTAAAGACATCTGCGAGAAGATCCACAGCGAAGTGGATGAGATTCTTAAGAAGGCGTCCAAGTAGTAGGCCCGATTGGCAAAAGCCACGTGCTGTCGGAATGATAGTCGTTGAGATTTACGCCGTTACCGCCCCTCGAAATCCCCGTTGATCATCCCTTCCGATTGGTCTATGCTCTTTCTTCGGGTGTTTGGGGGCGTCCCGCCTGCACCTGTGAGTCTTGCCCTTGTAGCGCATGCCGCGGCCCAGGCGCGATATCACCGACCGCGACTGCGGGGCTAGTCGCAACCGTTTCCAGTGTTCACGAAGAGAGGTCCCACTATGAAGAAGCCAGAGATTTCACGTCGCATGTTCCTTGCGGGGTCTGCGGCGGCCATCGCCGCCGGATGCGCCACCACGGGCAAAAAGGGCAAGGCCCCGGCCAAAATCAGCACGCGTTCGCCCAACGAGAAATTAAACATTGCGGGCATCGGCGCGGGAGGCAAAGGCATTGCCGATTTGAGCGGATGCGGATCGGAAAACATCGTCGCCCTGTGCGATGCCGACCTCAACCAGACACGCCAAATGGCCGCGAAGCATCCGAATGCGAAGATCTACCAGGATTTCCGCGTCATGCTCGAGAAGCAAAAAGACATCGACGCGTGCACGGTGTCTACCCCCGACCATTTTCACGCCGTCGCTGCGATGGGCGCGATGCTGGCCGGGAAACACGTCTACGTACAGAAACCCCTCACGCACACAATTTGGGAAGCCCGCAAGCTGGCCGAGACCGCCCGCAAGATGAAGGTCGCCACCCAGATGGGTAACCAGGGCCATTCCGGCAACGGCGTGCGCGAACTGTGCGAAATGATCTGGTCGGGCGCTATCGGTCAGGTCAAAGAAGTCCACTGCTGGACCAACCGTCCGATTTGGCCGCAAGGCTTGGACCGTCCCGATATCAAAGACACGCCTCCCAAGGAACTCAACTGGGACGTGTGGCTAGGTCCCGCCCCCGACCGCCCCTATGTCAGCAAGCACCCGGTCACGGGCAAGAACTGCTATCACCCCTTCGTATGGCGCGGCTGGTGGGATTTCGGCTGCGGCGCGCTCGGCGATATGGCCTGCCATATCATGGATCCGCCAAACTGGGCCATGAAGCTTGGTCATCCGCTCAGCGTTGAAGTCGTGTCGCAGGAAGGCATCACCAAGGAGCAGGCCCCGAACAAGTCGATCATCAAGTACGAGTTCCCGGCCCGCGGCGATATGCCCGCCCTCACGCTGTATTGGCACGACGGCGGCAACATGCCCCCGCGCCCCGCGAACACCCCTGCCGACGAAGTCCTCGGCGAAGGCGACAACGGTTCGCTGTTCATCGGCGAAAAGGGAGCCATTTCGGCGCATTGCTACGGCGAAAAGCCCACCCTGCACCCGATTTCCTTGATGAAGGACTACAAGGCTCCGGCCCCAACGCTCGAACGCATCCCGGAAGAAGATCACTACAAGGATTGGATTCAGGCGTGCAAAGGCGGCAAGCCCGCGTGCTCGAACTTCGACTATTCCGGCCCCTTCACGGAAATCGTTCTGCTCGGCAACCTGGCGCTGCGCACCGGCAAGAAGCTGGAATGGGATGGCCCGAACATGAAGGTCACCAATTGCCCAGAAGCCAACGAGTTCGTATCGAAGCAGTACCGCAAGGGCTGGGAGATCGTATAACCATCCGGTGTTGCGCACCCGCGCAACGTGCCGCATAGTGATCGCGACGCCCCCGAATCCGCCAGGGTTCGGGGGCGCTGTCGTTTTGCTCTTCCCTCTGGGCCGCACTCGTCAAGCTGCATTACATTCTGCCCATGACCGTCTCCCTGAGGGGGGGCTTGTCTCGGGGAAACGGCACGCAGCCGCCCCCAATCTGTCATGCTGAACGCAGTGAAGCATCTGGCATCAGCAACGTGCTTCAAGACAGTTCTTTCGCTTCGCTCCAAATAAACACGTCACTCCCGTCCGCAAAATCAGGATGACTTATCACGGAATGTTTCTTGTTGGCCTCAGCATGATAAGAAGTGCGGAGGAGGCGAAGATCCTCTTTGGACCAGTGACGGCTTCACACGATTAGGACTCCTGCACCATGACATGTCTCGCAACTCGCGGAGAGCCTATCGTGTGAATCCTGTTAATCATGTCCAGATTCCCTCTTCTACCAGACGCCCTCTTCCGAACCTTTGGTGTACAACATAGCAGCCAGGAAAGAATCCCTCGTTAGTCTCCGAAACGTAATCGAGCGGTGGAAGAAGGACGCCTCCCCAAGTACTCGCTACGCTTCGATGGGCGGTGCCGTCTCCGGCTCGTAGGATAAACCCGTGTCGACACGCTCCATCGCCGATTTCATATCCCGCTTGTGCGCCTGGATGATGGTTCGGGCCGTACCCGACAAAAGCACTCCTTCTTCCACCAACAGACCCACCAGCCGATCCAGCGTGCCCGTGTTCTCGGGATTTTCGCGCACGCGCACTTTCTCGATGAGCCGGT
This sequence comes from Candidatus Hydrogenedentota bacterium, assembly GCA_019695095.1. NCBI lineage: Bacteria > Pseudomonadati > Candidatus Hydrogenedentota > Candidatus Hydrogenedentota bacterium. The sequence continues at coordinate 10,293 of JAIBAQ010000017.1, read as the reverse complement.
CCAGGCGCGCACGAAGGGTTGGATACGAGACGCCATATTCGGATGCCAATTGCTTGAGGGATCCCGAGGCAAGCAGAAAGCGCTTGACGAACAGGAGTTCGTCCTCCGACAGGTCAGCGAGCCATCTTGGAATTGTTTCAGACATGTAAAGGATTTTTTAAGTTTGTTAAGGTCCATCATAGGTAATTTCGCGTGCGCTGTCAATACGCACTTAATAAACATAAAAATTTGCTTAACTTAATTCAAGCGATTTGTCCGCACCCGAAGACTCCGGGATGACCCGAATACACTCGCCCTTCCCAGTTGGCCCTCCTGCCATCGTGCAATTCCGTCATTCGGACACTGTTCTGCGATGAGCGGACCATGCTACAATCCCTCTCATGCTAACCGTACTACCCTTCATGATTGGAGCGCTCCTCGCGGCGGAACCGTCTGGCGCCATTGCCTTTGTGACCGGGACAGAACAAGAAGACCAGTGTGTCTGCATCCTGGATTTACCCGCCAAGACGGTGCGACGGATCGGCCCGGGCACGCGCGACGGCGCACCCGTATGGTCGCCCGATGGAACTCAACTGGCGTTTGAATCGGCACGCCCCGGCGGCGGACTGGGAATCTACGTGGTCCAGGCGGATGGCACGAACGGCCGGTTTCTTGACCACAAACAGGAGTGGAACCGGTACCCGGCATGGTCGTTGGACGGAATGAGCATTGCCTACGCCTCCGGCGACACATTCAATACTCGCATCGTCGTATGCACGCTGGAAACCGGTGTTGAAACCCAATGGGGCGGCGACGCGATATCCCTGACGAAGCCAGCCTGGTTTGCCAGCGACAAGCTCATTGCCGTGGGGATTGTCGGTGCGCCGGGCAAACAGACAACAGACTTATACTGGGTGACGCAAGACAAGACCGACGAAGCCAAGGACACCGAAGCCTCTACGGGCAGGTATGTGGAATGGGCGCCGGCGGTGTACCCCTCCAAGGGCGCAGTGGCCTACGATTCCAACGACGGCGGCGACCGCGAGATCTTCGTGGCAATTACCAAGCGCGGCGTGTTTGACGTGAATTTCGGCGTGATCGACGTGAGCAACGACCGTGCGCCGGACTGGAATCCCGTCTGGTCGCCCGACGCGGAATGGGTCGCATTCGAGTCGTTCCGCAAGGGACGCCGGGGCGTGTACCGTGTCAATCCGCTTCGCGAACTCGTATACGACGTCGCAACCGAACCTGAATTCGACAACTGGGCCCCCACATGGTCGCCAGACAGCCTATGGGTTGCCTTTGTATCCAACCGCAGCGGCGCACCACACCTCTACGCAACGCAGATCGGCGAAGGCCAAGTCATCCAGCTCACTACCCACGCAACCAACGACTACGCACCCGCCTGGCGCCCGGAACCGGGCAAAAAGAAGTGACGTAGTGCACTGAGGCCCTTTGTGCGCAGGTAGTCCGCAGCATTGGAGCAGCCGACTACGAAACGGGCCGTGAAGCCACGCCAATCCTGCCGCAAGCAAGCGAGTGGGTCCAAAAAGTGAGACCAACGTTAACGCGTTGGAATCCGGCGCGACGAATCCCTTTTGAAACAACTCCTACTTGAAACAACTCCTTCAGGAAACGACTCCCTCTTGATACGATGTCTCCTCAGCGCCATTCCTTCTCTTGAGCGCCAACGGCGCATAACATTGCAGCTTGGCGCTGCATAGCCGCAACCAAAAGAGACTCAGCCACGGATGAACGCCGATGAACTCCGAAAAAAGGATCAATCCGGCGCGGGTGACTTTAAACCACGGGGAGCACGGGGAAATTCGCAAAATTTAACGATCGTGACGAATAGGTACCTGGGGTGAGATTCGCGGCGCTGACCTGACTCGATACTCCGGAGCGCTGCAAGCGCGAAATACTCCAGCCTGGGGTGAGATTCGCGTCTGAAACGCGAATCGTAACCCCAGGTACCCGCCCCCACCCAACGAGCGCCCTGTCAGGGCGCAAGCAACACGCCGCCGTCATCGACCGCGGCTCACAGATTCGCGTGTCGAATCGCAACCGCCCTCGGCTGCGCAGCACTGCTTGCGGGGTAGCGCCGGCCTCGATGAGGCCGGCGGCGTATAACCAACAATCTTCTCGAATACCTCATACTACACATTACCCTTAGTCTACGGTCTACACCACGCCGCGCTCGGCAAGCGCGGCGCTACTCGGGACGACCTCCACTCGGGCCACGCATCGTGCCCCGTCCTCTGCTCTCAACCGTTCACAACCTCCGTTTTGGCAGGGTCTCCCGTTCCGCCGCGCTGGACCACTCCGCCGATCCACTTGTCGGCATGCAACCGTCAGGTCTCCACTCCATCGCCGCAACCCACCGTGCATGCGCCTCGCCCCACCATGCACATCCGCCACTTCTCTTCCGCGCCGCAAGGCGCAAGAACATAACAGCCTAGGGCAGAGTATTGGATAGTGCGACACGCCAGTGGCGCATAATCCAATACGTCGCCCTAGGTAACAGACCATCCTTATGACAGCGCTGAAAGCGCGAAACACCGTTCCTTTGATGCTGTCTCGTGCTAGAATTCCCCTGAAGGGGGGCTTCGCATGAATTCCAGGTACAGACGTCTGCTGGCAATCGGAGTGGTCTGTTTAGCGGCAGCAGTGCTTGCAACTGCGCTGGTAGTCAAGAAGGTGCCTGAAATACAGCGACGCCTCGCAAAGGATCAATGCGCCGAGAATCTGCTTCGAATCGGGAAAGCACTACGCGAGTATTGCGTCGAACACAAAGAGGAGTATCCATCCCTATCGCTATCGCCAGGTCGCGTTACGTGCGACGCCGAGCGGCTTTTTCCCGACTATGTCAACGATACGAGCCTATTCATTTGCCCCGCACACAAAGATCGTGCGTCATCGAGCGAGAGGGCCGCGACATTGCCCACTCCCCCAATCGATGACACCTGCTACTGGTATCTCGGGTACCTTGTTGTCGACGAACGTTCCGCACTGACGTGGCTGCGCGAATACGAGAATCACATTCCAAAAGGCGAAGCAATACCTAATGCCAACGAGGTCTGGCCTGACTGCGTCGAAATCGTTACTGCCCGCAAGAAAGAGTGGGGCCGCATCGTGTCCGAATATGAGAACAGGCATGGTTCCGTGCGGAAAGTGTACAGCGCCGCAGCGGAAGCAATGGAACATGAGCGCCATCTCTATCAGGCGCTTCGGCGAGATGTGGGACGTTTCGTGATTCATGAGATAGGAAACCCTGCTGCCTTGCAGTACGTGGAGCAGAGTATCCCAATCGTCATTGAACGTCCCTGGAATCACGGTGATGGCGGGCACGTTCTATTCTTGGATGGGCATGTGGAGTTTCTCCCCTATCCAGGCCGCTTTCCGATGACCGTTGACTTCATAGAGGGTCTTCAGCAATTGGACAAGCTGGAGGAGTTCCCGTTTGCATATGACGATACGCTTCACGATTTGATGCGAAACGGCTCGCCTTCGTCTCACCCTGCTTCCAACGGTTTCTGATGTTCCGTTGCGTTGATCATCGCGAGCATCGGGTTACTTTTCAGCAACGCCAAGACATCCGGCCACGTGAACGTGTCGGCATTGCCGAAATAGGCGTAGATGGCGCGAATCAACGCAAGGTCGTTTTCCGTATCCACCGTTAACCGGTACTCGGAATAATCGTCGTCCCACCTGGAGTAGAGAATATCGAAGCCATTGGCGGGATCGTAGATGTAGGGCGTCACGTGGATGCGCTCGAACCCCGGCCGCGCCTCGCGCCACGCGCGCGTCAACGCGTCCATCGAAAAGACTTCCACGTCGAGTCCGCGCGGGAATGGCCCCACCACGGCATTGGAAACATAATCCGGCTGATGCTCCACAAAGAGACGGACTTCGTGGTCGATAACATCAGGGTCGATCACCGGGCAATCGGCCGTAATTCGCACGACGGCGTCCGCTCGGTGGGCTTGTGCGGCCTGAAAATATCGGTCGAGCACGTCATCCACCGATCCGCGAAAACACGGCACACCCCATCTTGCGCACGCCTCCGGCACGGCGTCGTCCGAGCCCGAAAGGGTCGTCGCGACAACCGTCTCGTCCACGAGGGTGGCGCGCTTGGCTCGGTTCACCACCCGCGCGAGCATCGGCGTGCCGCCGATGTCAATAAGCGTCTTGCCGGGTAATCGCGTGGATCCCATGCGCGCCTGAATGACGGTGACGACGCGAGGTTTCATGAACTCGCCAGTGCTCATGATACGATTCTATGTCCGGGGTAGCTCAATGGCAAAGTATTTCCAAAATCGCTTGCCCTACTTGGACTTTCCGGCCGCGGCTTTCAACACGCGGTCAACCAGCCCCCCCGGCTGCATGGGACCGGCAAAGTCCTGACCATGAATCGCTGCAGGCACTGACCACAGCATCATGTCCTGGTAATAATCGTTGCCAAACGTGCGTTCGCCGGTGTCGGCATCGCCGCGCATAATATTGGGTACGTCCCACATGTAACCTTGCAGGCAAACCATGTTGTGCCATACCTTTCGGGCCAACTCGATTCCGTATGCGGTCTGCCCTTCGTACATATAGTTCATTGCCAACATGAGGGCTTCCGGCGGGAAGTAGCTGAAGGACCCGTAGCCGCCAGGATTGGCAACGGTCCCATCGGGATTGGTGTAGTTGACCGCCCCGTACTTCGTGACGGCGATGCTGGTCTTCTTGATGGTGTCGAGAATCGTAAGAACGCGTTCCTTGGGGAGGGGACTGGGAAGTCCATGGTGATCGAGCACCCATTCGCCGTCAAGTTGATAGCCAAAGATGAGATCGCTCTTCTTCCCGCTGATCGGCTCATGCCAATTGAGATAATACCCACGCGAATCCCACAGGCGCTTTTCGATGGCTTCCATGGCCGCGCGTGACCAGTCATCACACTGCTTCACGAAATCGGCATCGCCCATCTGCTCGGCAGCACGACGCGCGATGGCAAGCTGTCCCAAGCGCAGAATGGCGATATGACCAGCCAAGCCGTTCCAGCCTGGTTCTTGCGTCTCGAACCACTCCAAATTCCCTTCAATATTCGGCATGGCAACGACTTGCTCGCCGATCGAGTAGTTCGGGTTCCCGGCCTTGCCGATGTTGACGTTGTACTCCATCGTCTTGCGAATGAGCGGGTAGAACTCCTTCGTATACTTCTTGTCGGCGGTGTCGCAGCACATCAGGAATCGGTCGACCACTCCGAGCAGACTTACACCATTTGTGGACGACTGATATTGCGTATACGTCGGCGTGATCATGTCAACCGGCGCACCAAACGTCCATACAGGGCGTCCATCCTCGCCTTGATAATGTTTGTAGCCGCGCATGGTCGACAACTGCAGCTCCGGAAAGAAATACACCAGGGGCTGACTTCCGTAGAAGCTGCATGGAATGCACTCAATCTGCGGACAGCCACGCGGGCATTCGCACAGACCGAAAAGTCCGTCTGCCTCATTCACCCATGCCAGCGCGCCGCTGTCACGCTGTGCCCAGAAGCCGTCCTCGGTGATGCAATACAGAATATTGACCAAACCATCGCGCAACCAGACGGGCAGCGAATCGTCTGTGTAAATTGCTTCCTGCCATGCCAGGGTGCGAGAGAGCAATTGCTTGTGAGATCTGCCCATTTGGGCCGCTGTCTGTACCGCGTCGGGATAGTACTTGTCGTACATGTGTCTGAATACATTGCCCTCTGCCCAATTGAAACCGGAACCCTTCCAGGTAGGAGCCGACCACGCCAAGACAAAGCGCACGACTTTGGACTTGCCTGCGGCCAGTCTGAAATCAACAGCAGCAGAGCTACCAGATGCCCCGCCGGTTGTATCGGGAAGGGCAGAAGCGATCCTTGTCCAGTTCAGTACGTTTCCACCTAATTCTCCACCTGTTCGAACCTTTGCATTCAGCGAGCCCAACACATAACTTGCCAGCGGTGCTTTGACGCTCAACCCGCTAAAACTACCGTTCGCGACAGACTCTCGTGTGAAGACATCTGTTCCTGCTTCCTGCGGCGTGGGTCCTGGAAAACTAATGGCGATGGTGCCTGTCTGCGCTTGACTTGAAGCGTTTCGCAGACGAACCTCGAAGAGAATTGCGGGAACCATGGAATTGACGACATCACCCGGCAGGAATGGAGTCCAGGCGCGCATGCCTACTTGCACCGGCGCGTCTGTCTTAAACTCGACATCTGCGACGGGATAGTGCCCCCAGTACAGAATGTCGTCCACTGTCTTGACGCCCTCCAGCTTCAATCCCATATCAACAGGGATGACTTCCTTGCCCTTCTGCGAACCACCCCAACCATCTTTGGGCTGTGGGTTACACAGCACCCACGTCTGCCCGCCCACATTCAGCCCCAGGAAAGGAAGGTTGACGGGTCCACGTCTCGGCACATGAGTGTTGAAGATGGTCATGTACCCCAGAAGCCCGGTGTTCTCAAAGTCAATGCAACCGGTATCAATTCCGCCCAGAGCCATGCCATTGGTGAGAATGTCGTGACCCCGAAAGATCACGCCGAGTGCAGGTTCCTGAAAGCCTTCAGCCTGAAAATGCACCCATTCCCTCGATGGCAGGTCGGAAGGGAATAGCTCTTGGGCCGAAGCGATGAAGCCGCACAAAACGAGGCAATATGTTGCGAGGAAAGCCATACTCGGACGCTGCGTATTCATAGTTCTCCCCTTGCAGACTGCGGAATGCAGCCGGTTCAGTCTTGACTTTGAACCTGCGCCGGAACAGCTAGTCTCCCCCCAGTCCAGGCTAGGTTGAGCAGCGTCAAGTCACTCGGGAACCACGGAAAGTGTATACCTGTGCGATGCGCCAATTACAGCACGTGTCATTGGCGTCTCAAGAAGGATGGAAAATCGTCGCCTACGAAAACGGGTCGCGGTGAGCGATCGTCTCGTCGCGTCCGGGACCAACACTGATGAGGCTAATCGGCACGCCGATCAATTCCTCAATGCGCCGGAAATACCGCTTCGCGTTCTCGGGCAATGCGTCCCACGTCCGGCACTGCGAAATATCCTCGGTCCAGCCGGGCAGTTCCTCGTAGACCGGCTTCACTTTCGCAAGCACTGTCACCTGCGACGGAAATACCGTCGTGCGCTGGCCGTCGATTTCGTAGGCAGTGCAAATGCGAAGCGGGTTCAAGGTGCTGAGCACGTCAGGCTTCGTGATGACCACGTTGGTGGTGCCATTCAGCATGACCGCCCGTTTCAGTTGAACGCAGTCAAGCCAACCGCACCGGCGCGGACGCCCCGTGGTCGCGCCAAATTCCTGGCCACGCGCGCGCAGCAGTTCGCCGGTCTCGTTCAACTGCTCGGTCGGGAAAGGCCCTTCGCCGACACGCGTGCTGTATGCCTTGACGATGCCGATGACTCCCTTGACGTCGCGCGGGCCGACCCCGGCTCCCGCGCAGACGCCGCCGGCGAGCGTGGTGGAACTCGTCACATACGGGAAGGTGCCATGGTCGATATCGAGCATGGAGCCCTGCGCGCCTTCGAAGACTACGCGCTTCTTCGCGCCCAGCGTTTCGTGCACGAGCGTGACCGCATCGATAACGAAGGGACGCAGGCGTTCGGCATAGACGGAATACTGCGCAAACACCTGCTCGGCGTCCAACGGTTGCTCGTTGAAGGTGTTCTGCAAAAGGGCGTTCTTGTAAACCAGGGCTTCAGTCAGCTTTTTTCGGAAGATCTCGGGATCGACAAAATCAGCGAACCGGATGCCAAACCGGTCGGCCTTGTCCGCGTAGGTCGGTCCGATACCGCGTCCCGTGGTGCCGATCTTTTGAGAGCCGCGGAACTTCTCCTGCGCGGCGTCGAGCAATTTATGATACGGAAGGATGACATGCGCCCCGGACGAAATGAACAGACGCCCTTCGTAACTGCATCCGGACGAGGCAAGATTATCAAGCTCCCGGCAGACAACTTCCGGATCGAGCACGGTGCCGTTTCCGATCACGCATACTTTTCCCGGATGCAGAATCCCGCTGGGAATCAGGTGCAGAATGGTCTTCTTGCCGTTGACGACAACCGTATGCCCGGCGTTGTTGCCGCCTTGGTGCCGGACAACCATATCCGCGTTTTCGGTGAGGAAGTCGACGATTTTGCCCTTACCCTCGTCGCCCCATTGCATGCCGACGATGACATACCCAGCCATGTCGCTCCCTCCTCTTAGGCAGAGCAGATGCGCGGGCGCGGAGCGTCCGGCCTACCCCACGTGTGGAATTTCGGACTTATTTCGTGCCGGGTTTGCCGAGATTGATGCCGGCCTGCTTAAGCTCGGCTTCCTGAATCTGCTGAGCGCGCATGACATAGGCGCGCTGCAACCCCGCGATCGTTTCGGTCAAGACGCCTTCTTCTTCCGACGTCAAATTATTCTTCGTCTTCGTGCGAAGCACGAGCAGCATGTCAATGAGAAACTTCGCTTCGGCGAGGTTGACCATGATCTTCTGGGAATCGGGCGAGGCGATTAACCCCAACGCGAAGGCAGCAGGCGTAGCCAACGATTCAACAAGCGTCGCAAAGGTGATCTCGCCGATCTCCTGCTGCTCGTCTTCGGCATCTGGCTGCTCTTCTTCGTCCGCGACCGGCGCGGCCTTCTGCTTCAGCGCCTCTTCTTTCTCGCGCTGAACCTGGGCTTTCCAGCCTTCGTCGATGAAAATCTTCGGTTCGTCTTCTGCCATCGGTCACACCTCCTCGGCGGAACGGGCACTCGGGACGGCGCGCACGCCGTCCCGAATCACCCGTCAATATGCGCAGTCGTCTCCGAATACCTCGCGAACACTCGCCGATTTCGTCCGCAGAAGTTACTACGAAATACACCTCACCTCTCGGCGAACTGCGTGTTCGTGAGAAATCCCTCTGGTACAACCTTAAAGTGTAGTGCGCGATCGCTTCCCGCCGGCACGAATCGTACCGGCGAAAAACGCGGAGGCTCACTGCCTACTTCTTGTTCTTGTGCCGGTTGGCGCGACGCCGCTTCTTGCGCTTATGCTTCGCAATTTTCGCGCGCCGTACCTTTCTTCCACCTGCCATGCGCCAATCTCCCTGGTCGATACGCCCGGCTCAGAGACCGGGCGCTACATGGGTCCGCCACCGGCCCCGTTAATTCACCAACCAATGCCCGTCGGGCATCGAATAGTCCCACAATTCGTTCTCGGCAAAGTAAATGCCGATCTCACGCTTCGCCGTATCGGGCGAATCCGACGCGTGAACAAGGTTGTTCTGCACCGTCAAGCCGAAATCACCCCGAATGGTGCCAAAATCGGCCTCCTGGCTGTTCGTGGCCCCGTTCAACTTACGAACGACTGCAACGGCATTCTCGCCTTCCCACACCATCTGAACGGTCGGGCCGGAGGTGATAAACGCCACCAAACTGTCATAGAACTTCTTGCCCTGGTGCTCGGCATAATGCTTGTCCGCGAGCTCGCGCGAAACGATCTGCATCTTCATGCCGACAAGCTTGAGGCCCTTCGCCTCATAACGGCGGATGATCTCGCCGCAAAGACGGCGACCGACTGCGTCGGGCTTGATCATCACAAACGTTCGTTCAATTGCCATTCGGTACCTGCTTCCAAGAACTCGTTGACTGTCGGTTTGTGCTTGTCCGTCAAACAAGACAGACCTACCCAAATTCCGGCCGTTCAAGTGAGAACCCGAATGAGGGGCAGGTTGCGAGAGACAGAGCAAACCGCAAGAGTGTAGCAAACGACGGCGGGAATATGCAACCAAACGAATTCACCTTCTGATGCGCATCGGGCGTGCGAAAACGCGGCACGCGGACCGGTCAACATGGGGACCCTTGAACCGTCAAGTTTCACGTTACCCCCGCACAGGCTGCACACTCCCTGCGCCTTGGCGGCTCTGCGGGAATGGTCTTCTTCCTTGTTGTGGCGGGATCTTGACCCAGCCACTCTCAACAACCGAACGGTCTCCCCTTCTCCTCCGGAGGATTTTGCTCCCCCAGTGCAACGAACTCGCCCATCTATATAGAGGCAACAAACAAGGACTGAACCATGTCTACTCGAATACGTGCCGTGCTTCTCCCTATCTGTAGATCAAGGAATCCTGACCAACGAACCACACGGAGACCCTTGAACCGTCAAGGTTCACGCGACCCCCGCACAGGCTGTGCGCTCCCTGCGCCTTTGCGGCTTCCATGAGAAGGCCTAGTCAAATCCGACGTGGCGGGTTTCGTTGGACGAGCCTGCCTTGCTTCCATACGCACTGCTTAATGCTCGTAACTTGGGCGCGTGCACGATAGGGTCCAACC
>JAIBAQ010000016.1 GCA_019695095.1 Candidatus Hydrogenedentota bacterium | reverse complement strand
TCTTCGACCTCGTGCTTGTGCCCCTAATACCCCTCGGCTCCGCCCTCGGCAAATGGATGCACCACCGCGTCTCCGAAACCGTCTTCAACCGCGTCATCCTCGTCCTGACCGTCGTCGCCGCCATCCAACTCCTCACCGACGTCAACCTCGTCCTCATTGCATTGAAAGCCATCTTCCCCGCAGCCGCCTAGCGCCAATGTGTGGCGGGCATCCTGCCTGCCTCTTCGTGCTCGGACTATTCGGCAGGCAAGATGCCTGCCACACGATACACGACTACGCTTGAGCATCATTTCCCTTGTTATGGCGCATGCTCGTGAGCGGTACCAATCCGGTTTGAAGCCAGATTCTTCGTCCGCCTCAGGCGGACTCAGAATGACAGTCAATGTGGCGCAGCCGCCCTCGGCTGCGATTCGGCAACGCGATGTCCTTCCCTTGATTGCTCCCTCTTCTGCCGGGGTGGTAGCATGCCGAGTACAATCCGGAGGGGGATCTCATGTCGAACCTGACCATCATGGTGGCGTTGTTCGGTTGTGTGCTGGGCGCGGCGAAGGAGAACGCGGAGCTCTTGCCTCCGTTGGCGTCGTGCGAGGTCGTAAAACCGGAATCCGCCGTGAATCCCGGCGGGCCGTTGACGTTGTGGTATCGCAAGCCGGCGACCGTGTGGGAGGAGGCGTTGCCGGCCGGCAATGGGCGGCTGGGCGCGATGGTCTTTGGCGGCGTGCCGAAGGAGCGTCTCCAACTCAACGAGGAAAGCGTGTGGGACGGCCAGGTCCGCGACACCACCAACCCGGAAGCCTTGAAAGCCCTGCCGGAAGTGCGGCGTCTGCTCTTCGAAGGCAAGAATGAAGAAGCCACGGAACTCGCAAAGAAGACGATGCTGGGCGTGCCGGAGCGCATCAAGTCGTATCAGTCGCTCGCGGATCTCTTCCTTGAATTCCCTGCCACAACGGAAGTCTCCAAGTACACGCGGTCGCTCGATCTGGATACGGGCATCGCGACCACGCAGTACAAAGACCGCGGCGTAACGTTCACGCGCGAGGTGTTCGTTTCGAAACCCGCGCAGGCCATCGTCGTGCGCATCAAAGCCAGCAAGAAGAAGTCCGTCAGCTTTAAGACCACGTTGACGCGGCAGCAGGATGCCGCGTGTTCGAGCGAGGGCAAGGATCGTCTCGTGTTGAGCGGTCAAATCGCGAATCCCAAGGACGAGCAGGGCAATCCCGTGGGCATCAAGTTCGAATGCCAGGTGCTCGCCGTAAACGATGGGGGAGAGCTGGTCAACGAAAATGGCGTGCTCGAAGTACGCAATGCGAACGCGGTGACGCTGCTCATTACGGGTGCGACGAATTACGGCGGGGGCGATGCCAGTCAGAAGTGCCGCGACTATTTGGCCGCCGCAGTAAAGCCGTATGCCGATCTGCGCGCCGCGCACATCGCCGAACATCAGTCGCTGTTCAACCGCGTCTCGCTGCAATTGGGCGCGGACAACCATGCCGACAAGGCGACCGATGAGCGGCTTGCCGCCGTGAAACGCGGCGAGGATGACCCGCAGTTGGCGGCGCTGTATTTTCAATACGGACGGTACCTCCTGATGGGTTCGTCGCGCCCGGGCGATCTGCCCGCCAATTTGCAGGGCGTGTGGTGTCAGCACATGGACGCGCCGTGGAACAGCGATTACCACACGAACATCAACCTGCAGATGAATTACTGGATCGCGGAGGTGGGCAATCTCCCCGAATGCCATACGCCGCTCTTCGATTACATGGATTCGCTGGTGCCTTCGGGTCATCACACCGCGCAGGTGCATTACGGGTGCGACGGTTGGGTCGTGCATCACCTCAGTGACCTCTTCGGATTCACGGCGCCCGCCGACGGCGTGTGGGGAATCTGGCCGATGGGCGCGGCATGGTTGTGCGAGCATCCGTATCAGCATTACCTGTTCACCGCCGACAAGGACTTCCTGGCGAAGCAGGGTTATCCGCTTATGAAAGGGGCCGCGGAATTTGTGCTGGGGTTCCTCGTGGAAGACCCGAAGGGGCGTCTCGTGACGTCTCCGTCTCATTCGCCGGAAAACACGTTTCAGAAACCCGACGGCACGAAGTCGATGTTCACCTACGGCGCGACAATGGACCTCATGATCGTTCACGAGCTGTTCACGAACTGCATCGAGGCGAGCAAGACGCTCGACACAGACGCGGAGTTCCGCGCCAAACTCGAAGACGCCTTGAAGCGGCTGGCCCCGCTGCAGATCAGCGCGAAGACGGGCCGTCTGCAAGAGTGGATCGAAGACTACGACGAACCCGAGCCGGGCCACCGCCATATGTCGCACATGTACGGGTTCCACCCGAGCAACCAGATCACGTTGCGCGGAACGCCGGAACTTGCCGCGGCCGCGCGCAAATCCATCGAATACCGGTTGTCGCACGGCGGCGGGCATACAGGATGGAGCCGGGCGTGGATCGTCAACTTCTGGGCGCGCTTCGAAGAACCGGAAACGGCCCACGAAAACGTGCAGGCCTTGCTGGCGAAATGCACGCTGCCGAATCTGTTCGACAACCATCCGCCGTTCCAGATCGACGGCAATTTCGGCGGCGCGGCGGGTATCGCGGAAATGCTTCTGCAGAGCCACGCCGGTGAAGTCAGCCTGCTGCCCGCATTGCCAGCGGAATGGGCCAAGGGCGAAGTCAAAGGCTTGCGCGCGCGCGGCGGTTTCGAAGTGGGCATGAAGTGGGACAATGCGAAGTTGTCCGAGGCGTCGATCCTTTCGCTCGCGGGCCTACCGTGCCGAGTGCGCGCGAAAGAGCCGATCGCCGTTTTCAACGAAGACGGTTCGCCGGTGGCCGGACTGACCGCTGTCGAGCCTAGTGTCGTCGAGTTCGCCACGAAGCCCGGCGCGCGATACGTGATTCAGCGCCAGCGGGTTCGCTGAACCATTGCGCGAGGCACAATAAGAATCGACAAGCCGAATCACGTGCGAATGACACTGCAAGTGGGTATGATCTTTCCCAAGGGGATCTTCTCATGAGTAGTATTGACGACCTTCTAATCGCTTCCCGCGGGGCATGCGCCTCTTACAGGCTTTACCGATGACGGACGCACCGCCTGTCATCTTTCTGTGCGATGCCACGCCGGAGATCGGCCTGGGCCATGTGAGCCGGTGTGTAGCGCTTGCGGAAGCGTTCCAGGAGCAGGGCAAACGTTCGTTGTTTCATGGCAAGCTCGAGGCCGGAGCGGCCGACCTGATTCAGCAGGCCGGATTCGCGTATGAGGCAATCGATTCGACGCTCGGCGAATGCGACCGTCCCGCGCTGGTTCGCGCGCTAGTCGCGCATCAACCGTGCGCGTTGGTCGTCGACAGCTATGCCGTGGACTCGCACGACGTGTCCATTCTTGGAACGGCGGGTGTGCCCGTCGTGGTTATCGACGATTTTGCGCGACTCGACCGTTACGATTGCACTGCGGTACTCAACTTCGGGGTCGCCGCGACGCAGCTTCCGTATCGCGGCAGCGCGAAGCGTTGGCTCTTAGGGCTGGAATATCTGTTGGTCCGCCGGGCACTGCGCACCGCCCGGCAGAAGCGCGTGCCCGCGAAGGGCGCATTGCGCCACGTGCTGGTGTGCATCGGCGGCAGCGACCGCCAAAACCTCACGCTTCGCGTTGCGCGAATGCTGCGCGCATCGAACTACGAAGGCGCGTTGCATGTTGTCGTCGGGGCCAGTTACGAAGACCTCGACGGCTTGAGACGTGTGCTCCGGGAAGGAGACCGCGTGGACGTGCAACTGCCGAGTCTTGCCGCGGCGATGTGTGATGCCGATCTCTGCATTTGCGGCGGCGGTCTCACCAAGTATGAAGCGGCGTACTTGGGCCTGCCCTGCGCTGTTGTCTCTCAAAACGAGGACCAAGCCACGGAGACCGTGCAATTCGCCGCCGATGGGTTAGCGTTCGATCTGGGGCTCGGCGAATCGGTGAGCGACGAAGAGTTGGTGGAGCGATTGGAGCACGTATTCAGGGACGAGGTAGGCAGGCGGCGTGTGCGAGAAGCGGGTCTTCGCGCCTTCCCCAACGACCCCACCGCGAACGCGGCGACGGCTCTCGCCACGTTGCTTTGAAGAACCGGCAGAACATACGGCGCGCGCACAATCGGACGTTCGAAGACGTTCGCGTATATCGACGGGAGAGAGTAAGCATGCTTCGTCTTGTGGCGATTGCAGTGGTTGGCGTAATGGGAGCGTTTGCGCAGGAGAAGCCTATCGAGACTTTCGACGGCTCCGCGCTTCCGCCGACGTTGAAACAGAACAACGTCGACGCGTCCGTTGTGCGTGTGAAAGGTGAGCGCGTTCTGGAAGTGCGTTTCAAGAAGAGCGATTGGCCCAATGTCTACTTCGCGCCGAGGGAAGGTGCGTGGGATTTCAGCGAGGCATCGGGAATCGCCATTGACGTGTACAACCCCGAGGACCTGCCGGTAACGGTGTCCATGCGCGTGGACAACGCGGGGGCCGACGGCGAGAACCACTGCGTGACGGCCCAGACTTCCGCCGGCCCGGGCAAGTGGACGACGCTGCGCGCGCTGTTTAACCCGAGCGATTCCGGCCCGTATTGGGGCATGCGCGGCATTCCCGGCGTCGGCCCGTTGGGCAAGGGGAAGAGCATCGATCCGGCGTGTATCGTGGCAATCCAGATCTTTCTGCCGAGACCGGCGGAAGAACACACGCTCTACATCGACAACATTCGCCTGGCCGGGAAGTCTACGCTAGATGGCGCTTCGATACCGTTTCCGTTTGTGGATCGCTTCGGGCAATACAAGCGCGCGGATTGGCCCGGCAAGATAAAGGACGAGCGCGGCCTCGCGAAGAGTGCCGAACGTGAAGCGCGCGATTGGAAACGGCACGAATCCATGCCGCAGCGCGACCGTTTCGGGGGCTGGGCCGATGGCCCGCAACTGAAAGCCACCGGCTGGTTTCGCACCGAGAACGTCGACGGCAAATGGTGGCTGATCACGCCGGAGGGGCACCTGTTCTTTTCCGTTGGCATGGATTGTGTCGGCACGTGGGAACAGACCTTTGTCGAACAGCGTGATAACTGGTTCGAATGGCTGCCTGCCGAGAATGACCCGGTCTTTGGCGCTGCCTACGGTAAGGTGTCCGGCGCACACAGCATGGCGGAGCGCATCGGCGGACAGGGCCGGACCTTCAGCTTCTATCGAGCGAATCTCATCCGCAAATACGGCAAGGACTTTTCAGCGCCTTGGCGCGATTCGGCGTACACGCGCTTGAAGTCCTGGGGCTTCAACACCGTTGCCAACTGGGCGCAACATGACGTTGTTGAGAATAGCCCGATGCCGTTCACGGCAACCGCGGGCATCTACGGCGACATTCGCCGGATCGAAGGCGGCGGCGGGTACTGGGCGAAGATGGCCGACGCCTACGACCCCTCCTTCGCGGACGCGGTGGAGAAGAGCGTTGCCCCGGCGGCAAAGAAGTGGGCGGATAATCCCCTGTGCATCGGCTACTTCGTCGACAACGAAATCTCGTGGGAAGCCATCGAAGTCGGCACACTCGCGAGTCCGCCGGATCAACCCTGCCGCATTGCGCACGTGGAGATGCTCAAGCAGAAGTACGGCGATCTCGCGTCGCTCAACAAGGCGTGGGATACGAGCGCCGCCGATTGGAATTCGTTGCGCGTTCCCGGCAAGCGCACCTTTGCGTGCCAAGCCGACCTGGACGACTTCGTGTATGCGTTTGGACGCCGGTATTTCGAGACCATCAATACCGTGCTGAAGAACTATGCGCCCAATCACCTCTACCTGGGTTGCCGCTTCTCCTCCGCGCCCAAACCCGCCGTCCGGGCGTGTGCCGACGTCGTCGACGTCGTGAGTTTCAATTTCTATCGCAGCAGCATCGGCAAGGATGAGTACGTGGGCGGCAACAGCCTGGGCAAGCCCATTCTGATTGGCGAGTTTCATTTTGGCGCGCTCGACCGCGGCATGTTCCACACGGGACTCGTCGCCACGCGCAACCAGAAAGACCGCGCGGCCGCCTACGCGCGTTATGTAAACAGCGTCATCGACAACCCGTCGTTCGTCGGTTGCCACTGGTTCCAATACGTCGACGAACCCATCACCGGGCGCTGGTACGACGGCGAGAACTACAACATCGGTTTCCTCACCGTCACCGACACCCCATACCCGGAGATGGTCCGCGCCGCGCGCAAGGTGCACAATGAAATGTATCAACGGCGCTTCGGCAACTAGGAGGCAATTGGGCAATACCGGAGACCGATCGGAGAGACTCCGGCGGGGCCATAAATCTCATCTGTCGCTTGTCGTAAATGCGAGTGCATACAGGGAGAAGTAGCGTGGTTTTGCGATTACTTATGCCTATCGCGATTTCTGCGGCGGCCGTCATCGCACAGGAAAGACCTATCGAGACGTTCGACGGCCCTGAGTTGCCGACGGCGATAACGCAAAACCACGTCGAGGCATCCATTGCGCGACACGAAGGCGAGCGCGTTCTGGAAGTGCATTTCAGCGTTGTCGATTGGCCCAATGTGACGTTCACGCATCACGGAGACCCATGGGACTGGAGCGAGTCGAAGGGTCTCGCAGTGGATGTGTACAACCCCGAGGCGGCGTCCGTGGAGGTGTCCCTGCGCGTGGACAATGCGGACGCCGATACGGGAGGATTCGTTACCGTAGACGGTGTTGCCCCGCCGGAAGAATGGACCACGCTGCGAGCGATGTTCCGGCCGACCGACGCGGGACCCTTTTGGGGCATGCGCGGCATCCCGGTCGTTGGGCCGCTGGGCAACGGCAAAAACATAGACGCAAGCAAGATTGTGGCGTATCAAGTCTTCCTGCCCCAGCCCAAGACGGAGCACACGCTTCTGATTGACAATGTCCGGCTCTACGGCGAATCCCTGCTCAAAGCTTCGGCAATCCCCTTTCCTTTTGTGGACCGCTTCGGCCAATACCGGCACGGCGACTGGCCCGGCAAAGCTGGCGACGTTCGCGAGCTCGAGACAAACGCGGAACGCGAATCCAACAAGAGGAACCGCCAGCCTGCGATTAAGCGGCGCGACCGGTTCGGCGGATGGGCGGGCGGACCCCAACGAAGGGCCACCGGTTGGTTTCGCACCGATTATCTGGACGGTAAATGGTGGCTGATCACTCCGGAAGGTCATCTTTTTTTCTCGGCAGGCATGGACTGCGTCATTGCAGGGGAACAGACCTTTGTCGATCGGCGCCCCAACTGGTTTGAATGGCTCCCCGCGGAGGACGACCCCCTCTACGGAGTCTGTTACGAGCGCGTCGAGGGCGCGCACAGCATGGCTGATACCGTAGGGGGCAAAGGGCTCACGTTCAATTTCTATCGAGCCAATCTCATCCGAAAGTACGACGAAGACTGGCGGTTGAAATGGCGCGAGGCCGCGTACGCCCGGCTCAAGGACTGGGGGTTCAACACCATCGGCAACTGGTCACAATCGGACGTGCTGGAAAACAGCCCTATGCCGTTCACCGTCTCGGTGAGCGTGCACGGCGGTCTCCAGCGCATCGAAGGCGGCGGCGGGTATTGGTCGAAAGTGGTCGACGCCTATGCGCCGTCCTTTGCCGAGACCGTCGAAAGCAGCATAGGGCCCGCGGTGCAAAAGTGGGCCGCAAATCCGCTATGCATCGGCTACTTCGTGGACAACGAGATCTCGTGGGACAATGTCGTAACAGGGACCTTGGCGAGTCCGCCCGATCAGCCGTGCCGCGTCGCGCAAATCGAATTGCTCAAGCAGAGGTACGGCGATATAGCCTCGTTGAACAAGGCGTGGGAGACAACTGCCGCCGATTGGGATTCGTTGCGTGTCCCTGCCAACCGTACGTACGCATGCAAAGCGGACCTCGATGCTTACCTGTACGCATTTGCGCACCGGTACTTCGAGATCGTTAACACCGCGTTGAAGAAGGTTGCGCCGAATCAGCTCTATCTGGGCTGCCGCTTCTGCGTCATGCCCGATCCGGCCGTGCGTGCTTGTGCCGACGTCGCCGATGTCGTGAGCTTTGATCTCTATTACCGCGAACTCCCCCCTGACGCGTACACGTACTTGGGAAAGCCGCTCATGATCGGCGAGTTTCATTTCGGTGCGCTCGACCGCGGCATGTTCCACACGGGTCTCGTCGATACCGTCAATCAGGGCGAGCGCGCGGCGTCCTTCGAGCGGTATGTCAACAGCGTGCTTGAGAATCCGTCATTCGTGGGCTGCCACTGGTTTCAGTATCTCGACGACCCGGTCACTGGACGCTGGTACGATGGCGAGAACTACAACATCGGTTTCGTTACCGTCGCCGATGAGCCCTATCCGGAAATGGCCAGTTCGGCGCGCAATGTCTTCAATGGCATGTACGAACGGCGCTTTGAACTCGAAAAGTACGCTAGCCGCCGAAGATGGACCGTAAACTGGGACATGATTGGCGGATTTCTGGCTGGAGTCGCGGTTTCTGTTGTCGTGGCAGCAGTCCTGGGCATTCTCGAGAAGCGAGCAAAAGCGAAAGCAGCCTCCCCGGGCTCCAGGCAGGGATCTCCGGAATGACTTCACTGTTGCCAATGCCGGGGAAGGCGAAGCCTGGCGAGAGCGCCCTCGCACGCTAAAGATTCTCTTACCAGCCGTGTTCCGCGAAGATCCGGCTTTCCGCCTTTACACAATTCTGGGACGGTTGGCTCGGAGCAGGTCATCCCGGTTACGTATGCACTGCGTCTATTTCGCGCCCGGTTCCAGCACGTGTACGCTCTGACCCTTGATCGTCTGCGTTAACGAGCCGTTGGTAACGGTCGCGGTGATATCCGGGCCGTCGCTGTATGTCACGCCGTTCAGCGATTCGAGGCCCGCGATCGTATAGGTCAGCGGTTCGCGCCATTCGTTCACGACGATAAACGACACCGTGTCGCCAACTTGTTTGGGGACAATCCGAATAGTGCGGTCTTGCGAGCCCCACGTTTGCGCCGTGGTCACTCGAATAGGCAATGTCGCTTCGCGCGCGGACAACAGCGGCTGGCGATCGGCCAATTCGCGCACGAGCTTCTGCAAATCGGCCCACAGTTGCGAGTCGGCTTCGATATACGCGGAGCCCCAGTACAGAATGCCGCGCGCGCCGTTTGCTATCGCATCGTAGGCCATGAACCGCGACTCATCGAATGTCGGACGCCGAAATTCGTCGCGCTTCGGATCGCTCTTCGTCTCGCCGAGATCCGCCCACCCGAATCCCTGCAACACCATCCACGTTGGTTTGCCGGGCGCGGCGTCTTGCATGCGCTTCGTATACCCCCCAACGGAGGTAACGGTCACGTCCATCAAATCGGAATGTCCGCCCACGCGCGCCGGCACGGGATAAATGTCGCAACCTACGATGTCGGCCCCGCGATTGAACTCGGCCAACTGCTCGATGGTGTTGCGCGGCGCGTGGTTCATCCACACGGGATGATTGGTGTCGATTTCACGCAGCAGTTTGTAGCCTTCGATCATGCCGTTTGCCATCTTGGTGGCGCGCTCCGGCGCGTTCGAGAGGTTTAGTCCGGGCTGTGGCTGTTCTTTGCCGAGGGCTTTCCAAATGCTATCGGTGACCTGCTCGGCTTCCGCGTACTTGCCTTCGCCGTACAATTGTCCGGCGCGGTCGCGGTCTGCAAGCAGTTTCTTTTGCAGTTCGGCGTCGGTGAGCGCGTCGATCGCCTGCTTGAGCTGCGACCTCTCCGCACCCATGCGCCATTGGTTCGCGCCGTACCACACGTTCCACAGCGCCTCGTCGGGCACTTCCCAGACCAACATCGCGGGGTGCCCGCCAAAGTCCGTTACGAGCTTGCGGAGTTGCTGTTCTCGATCTTCACGCGCTTCGCTGAAGTCAATCGCCGCGCCTGTGTTAATCCATCCCCACACGCCTTTCGCTTGCAGCGTGTCCAATTGCCCCTTGTCCGGTTGCGCGTTGATCAGATTGAATCCGGCTGCCGCTGCTTGGTCCAGCGAACTATCCCCCTTTGGCGCACCATACAACCCCAGAATGAATGTACGCTTCCCGTCCACTTCCGCCATGCGGTCATCTTGGATCTTCAGCGACGCCGCGTGGCACGCGCCAGCCACCGCCAGCGCCGCAACCCATACCGTAAAGAGCCTGCTTGTCCCCATCATGTACTGTACTCCCCTGAAGAACTCGTGCCCGTGCTCATTAAAGATTCACCGAAAGACTAATCTCGCCCGCTTCATCGTTCAAGATTAGGTGATTCTTGGAGCAAGGACCCCAAGCTGTCACCGCTTTCACTACTCCGGTCGCGAATCCACATACGTGAAGCGACGCTTTAGCTTGAGAAATGGCTTCTCCAGCCATTTGTATGAAGCTGCCGCCAACATAAACGTCAGCAGACCGCCCGTGCCCGCGTTAAGACAGAACGCCAATGGACCGGATGATACGGCGTCGGATACGAAGTAGTCTGTTAAGTAAAGACTTGGATAGTGGAAGACATACAGGCCATATGAGATCTTTCCGAGATACGAGAGCAAATTAAGGTAAGGCGGGTACGAGCTGCGGGGGGGAAGCGTGACAAATACCGTAAGAAGTAGAACGCTCCCCATTGCCGCAAGCAAGTAAGAAATAGGACTGGACCAAATGGAAGCGGGTTCGGTCCCTATCCAAATTATGTGGTTCCCCAGGAACCAGAAGAGCCCGATGCTTGCCGCCAGAATGAGTGCGCGCTGAATGCGATTGCGAACGATGTCTCGCTTGTGCAACACGATGGCCAGCAGACCACCAAGCGCGAACGGATCAAGCCGAGTCAGCGTATTCATCCAGACCGAATCCGCGTGTGGTGGCAATCCCATTACATACATCGTCCGGTAGAGCACAGAAAAAGTGAGGAGAGCACCCATGAGCATTACAAAGCGGATGGGATTCGTCCAACGCACGAGATGAGGCCACAGAATATAAAATTGCTCTTCGATGCAGACGCTCCACATAGGTAGCGCCAGAGTCCTGAGGGCGGTGGTGTTGTATACGGCAAACCAATTTCCCACGAAAACGGCCAATGCCCCGTAATAACCGGTCGGCAAGTTGCGCACGAATCTGTCGATAAGATACATAGCGAGAACAGATGTAAAGAACAGTGGCCAGATTCGCAGGATTCGCCTGAGGTAAAACTGACTTACGTGTATTCTTCCCGTGCGCTCTCGTTCTAACAGGAGGAGTTTCGTAATCAGGAATGCGCTCAGCGCAAAGAAGAGGTCCACGCCATATCCACCCGCACGCACAAACGGCATGAGTAGCCCCTCGACCGGATACGGCGCCGTCCAACTTGGCAGGGGGGAATCAGGCCGAAAGTAGGCGTGGCTCGCAAAAACCGCGAGAAACGCGATGAATCTCAACCAATCCAATTCTGGTTGGTAGTATTGCGAGGTGGAAGCATCTCCTATGGTCGCAGCGGGGAAAAACGGAGTGTTCGCCACGGTTGCGGACATTTCGTCCTCACCGCCCGATGTGTTTGTGGTCATGCCCCTCGTACCCTAGCCCGAACAGAGACACCAAGGCAGGAACCTATCAAGTCGTCCGGTTCGATATCAACTTGCTTGAACCTTTGAGTTCTTTTGCTCCTTTCACCTCGCCAAGCGCTATACTAGCTACTTGCCATCACCCACCACCCAACGCAACGGGGGAGACAGCGTATGTTACCAGGCATCAATCAGTGGGCATTTCCGGCGAATCTGAGCGCCATCGACTGCATTTCAACCGCGAAGCGCTTTGGATTCGAGTCCTTCGAGGTTTGCGTCGGCGACGAAGGACCCACATCGCTCGACATCTCCGAGAAAGAAGCATCCGCTATCCGCGCGCACGCGGAAAAGGAGGGCATCGCTCTGTGCAGCCTCGCATCGGGCATGGGGTGGAAGTACAAGATGACGTCCGCCGACCGCGCGGAGCGCGACAAGGCCAAGGAAGCAAATGCCCGCGCGTTGCAGATCGCGCAGTGGCTGGGATGCGACGCGTTGCTCGTTGTGCCGGGGATGTGCGATCCGGGTACCCCGTATGACGCAGCCCTGGAGAATGCCATGGCGTGCATTCAGGATCTGGCGCCCACGGCCGAAAGGCTGAAAGTCTCGTTGGCGATTGAGAATGTCTGGAACAAGTTCCTGCTAAGTCCGGTCGAAATGCGCGACTTCATCGATCAATTCGATAGCGAATACGTCGGCGCGTATTTCGACACCGGCAACATCGTGCTCTACGGATATCCCGAGCAGTGGATTGAGATCCTCGGCCAACGCATCCGCGCGATTCATCTCAAGGATTATCGAGCGGGGGTCGGCACCCTCGATGGATTCGTCATGCTCATGGAGGGCGACGTGAACTGGCCCGCCGTTATGAAAGCGTTGCGCGGGATCGATTACAATCGGGCTCTGACCGCCGAGTACTTTGGGTACAAGCACGGGATGGAGCCCATGCTCGAGCACATTCGCGCAGCGCAACGCAGTATGCTTGCGTTGTAGCACGAAGACAGCAACCAGCGCCCCTCGCGGGCGATAGAAGCGCAGGAGAAGCGGTATGAACCTTGCCATCGTCGGATGCGGAATCATGGGGCGGCACCACGCCCCGCTTGCGGCGCAGTGCGGTTATCGCATTGTGGCTTGCGGCGACACCAACAAAGCCAACGCCGAGGCGCTCGCCAAGCAATACGGCGCTGAAGCCACGACGGATTGCCTCGCGCTGTGCAAGCGCGCGGATGTGGATGTGGTCGCGATACTGACGCCGACGCCCGCCCACGTGCAGTACGTCATCGCCGCCGCGGAAGCGGGCAAGCAGATCTTCTGCGAGAAGCCGTTCTGCCGCACGCTCGACGAATGCGCCAAAGCTCAGTCCGCCGCGGATAAGGCCGGCGTAAAACTTTTCGTTGCGCACGTCGTCCGCTACTTCCAGGAATTCGAGGCGATCCGCGCGCAAGTCCTGGCGGACAAGGTCGGCAAGGTCGGTTTCGTGAAAACCAGCCGTGGCGGCGTGTGTCCTGTCGGCGAAGGCGGATGGTACCGCGACTATTCCCAAAGCGGCGGCGTCACCATGGACACCATCATTCACGATTTCGATTGGTACCGCTACATGTTCGGCGATCCTGAACGCGTCTTCTGCCAGAACATCCCCGAGCACTTGAACAAAGGGATTGACTACTCCGTCGTGACGTTCCGCATGCAGAACGGGATCATAATCAGCACGACCGGCACATGGGCGCAGCCTTCCGGGTTCCGTGTGAAGGTCGAGATTTGCGGCGAGAAGGGGATGATTCAGTTCGACAGCAACGATGTGCCCATCACGGCGATCATGCGCGATTCCGGCGACGGCAAAGCAGGCTTGGTTATCCCGGGCAATCCCGTCGCAGAGAGTCCGTATTTGCTGGAATGGCAGGAGTTCACCGCTTGGCTGAAAGGCGGCGCCACGCCGCGCGTGAGTGTTGACGACGGCGTTTGGGCCGTGCGCATGGCGCTTGGTGCGCTTGAATCGGCCAAGACGGGTCAACCGGTAACGTTTTAGGATGTGGGAGCGGAGTCGCCGCTCCTGGATACCGACGAAGGTATACGAAGATGTCGTACGCTACAGCTTGGATGACCTTTCACTGGGTTGTGCGCGCTTGTATGGTGTTGAGCTTCGTCATGCTCATGCGGTCGGCTTGGAAGGACCAGCTGCCCAGCGCGCTAATCTCCGGTGCGCTGCTGGCGCTGTTTATCGGCGTCTATCCTGCCCTCCGGTTTTCCGGTTACGGCGAATACGTTCGCGGTCTCATTGAGGGAAACCTGCCGCTGGACATGACATCGGAGATAGGAACCAAGCGGCTCATTGCCGCCATTCTCTGGACGATTGTGTTAACCGTGCCCGGCCCCTTTGTGGCCGTTGCTATTCAAGTCTTCTTTCGAACAATGCGGCGCATCCGTGAAGAGAAGAGCGCCTGAAGGAGTATTGACCATGGCCAAGATCGGAATCATGAGTTTCGCCCACATGCACGCCTACAGCTACGCGGCCAGCATCAACGCGTTGCCTGAAGCGACCCTGACCGCCGTGTGGGACGACGATCCGGCTCGCGGTAAGGCCGCCGCGGAGCAGTACGGTACGAAGTTCATCGCCGATCTCGATTCCTTCTTGGCTTCGGACGTGCAAGGTGTCGTTGTCTGTTCGGAGAACGTCAAGCATCGCGCCATGGTCGAAGCGGCCGCAAAGGCGGGCAAGTGGATCTTGTGCGAGAAGCCGCTCGCGACGACCGTTGAAGACGCGAAAGCGATGGTCGACTTGTGCAAGAAGCAGGGCGTCGGGCTCGGCACAGCCTTCCCCTGCCGCTACATCACCCCGATCAAGGCCGTGAAGGATGACATCGCCGCCGGCAAATACGGAAAGATCTATGCAGCCGCGTGCACGAACAACGGCAGCTATCCGGGTGGCTGGTTCGCCGATCCCACGTGGTCTGGCGGCGGCGCGACCATGGACCATACGGTCCACGTGGCGGATTTGTTGCGGTGGATTTTGGGCAAGGAGATCGTCAAGGTCTACTGCGAAAATGGCAAGCTCATCAAACCCGACATCGCGACCGACGACGTTGGCAGCCTGCACTTCGAGATGGAAGACGGCGTCAAGGTTTCGCATATCGCGAGTTGGAACCGCCCCAAGAGCTTCGCAACGTGGGGCGATATCACGCTGGAGTTCATCGGCGAAAAGGGCAATGTGTCTGTCGACGGTTTCAACCAGAAACTTGATGTATACAGCGATGACGACATGAAGGGCACGTGGGTTGGCTGGGGCGACAATTGCGACACGGGACTTGTGCGCGATTTCGCTCAATCCATCGACGAACACCGCGACCCTGCCATCACGGGATACGACGGACTGAAGGCCGTCGAAGTAACGGTCGCCGCGCACAAGTCGGTTGCATCGGGCAAAATGGTGGCCGTGTAATTGCGCCGCGCCGGACGCGGCGCGTCATAAGAGGCTGTCTTGAGTGAAGACGGATTCCCGTCGCGGGAATTCGATTGGTGGACCTGCAGTTCGCAACGCACTGGAGGTAGTATGGATTTTTCAATCTCGCCGAAGATGCAGCAATTCCTGGCCGAAGTCCGCGAATTCGTCACTACACGCATCGTCCCCCTTGAAGACGGATATCACGGCGTCGGCTTCAAATCGCTGCTGCCCGAACTCAACCGCGTGCGAGACGAGGTGAAGCAGCGCGGCTGGTGGCTTCCCCACATCGACAAGGAACACGGCGGAATGGGTCTGAGCCTTGTCGAACACGGTATGCTCAGCGCGGAGCTGGGCCGTTGCACGCTGGCCCACTATTGCTTCAATTGCCAGGCGCCCGACGTCGGCAACATGGAGGTCCTCCTCCAGTTCGGCTCGGACGAACAGAAGAAGACGTGGCTTGAACCGTTGTTGCGCGGCGACATCCGCAGTTGTTTCGCCATGACCGAGCCGGAGCACGCGGGCTCGAATCCCGTGTGGATGAGCACGACCGCCGTTAAAGACGGCGATGACTACGTCATCAACGGCCACAAATGGTACACGTCCTCTGCGGAAGGCGCGTCCTTCGCCATCGTCATGGCCGTCACCGATCCCAATCAAGACCCGCACTTTCGCGCGAGCATGATTCTCGTGCCCCTCGACAATCCCGGCTACAAGTTTGTCCGCAATATCTCGGTTATGGGTGATGCGGGCGACGATTGGGCCAGCCATGCCGAAGTCCGATTTGAGAACTGCCGAGTGCCGCAGTCGAACTTGTTGGGCGGTGAAGGCATGGGATTTGCCATTGCCCAAGAACGCCTCGGACCCGGCCGCATTCACCATTGCATGCGCTGGATCGGTATCTGCGAACGCAGCTTCGACATCATGTGCCAGTACGCCGTAAAGCGCGAGCTCGCTCCAGGTTCGCCCCTTGGCACCCGGCAGATGGTGCAGCAGTGGATCGCCGAGAGCCGCGCCGAGATCGACGCGGCCCGCCTCATGACCTTGCACGCGGCGTGGATGATCGAGCAGGTGGGACAGAAGAATGCCCGCGACGAAATCTCGACGATCAAGTTCTTCGTAGCCAATACGCTGCACCGCGTCGTGGATCGCGCCGTTCAGGCGCTCGGCGGACTGGGTGTCTCGGACGATACGCCGTTGTCGTATTACTATCGCCACGAACGCGCCGCGCGAATCTACGATGGTCCCGACGAAGTCCATAAACAATCCATCGCCAAGCGCATCCTCAGAAAGTACGGCATCACGATTGGCCCGGGGGGCCGCGCATGACCGCTCCCCTCGACCGTACGGCCCCGGTCCGCCATGGCGAGGAGTTAAACGCGTCGGCGCTCGGACACTATCTCCGTCAATCCGTCTTCGGACTGGATGGCGATTTGATTATTGAACAATTCCCCAGCGGTCACTCGAACCTCACGTACTTGCTGCGGTGCGGATCGCGCGAGTTGGTTCTACGCCGCCCTCCGTTCGGCAGCAAAGTCAAGTCCGCCCACGACATGGGCCGCGAATTCGATGTCCTATCTCGTCTATCCGGCGCCTACCCTGCCGCGCCCAAGCCTTTGCACTTCTGCGACGACGAATCCATCATCGGCGCGAAGTTCTATGTCATGGAACGCATCGAAGGCGTCATCCTTCGCGCGGCAAAACCAGGCGACCTTGAGACAACGCCCGCGCTGGTGCGGAAGTGCTGCGAGTCGTTCATAGCCAATCTTGCGGATCTGCATGCGCTCGATTACCGTGCGCTCGGGTTGGATGGACTTTATCGAGGCGAAGGATATGTCCAACGCCAAGTTACCGGTTGGGCAAAGCGGTACAAGGATTCGCAGACCGACGACATCCCCGACATCGAAGCCGTTATTGAATGGTTGATGCGACGCATCCCCCAAGACACGGCCGCGGTCCTCGTCCACAACGACTACAAGTTCGATAACATCGTCCTGGATCCCAGCGACATCACTCGCATCATCGGAGTGCTTGATTGGGAAATGGCAACGATTGGCGATCCGCTCGCCGATCTCGGCGCATCCCTCGCGTACTGGATCGAACCAAACGACGATGCCATGAAGGTCGTCCAGTGCTTCCTGACCACCGAGCCCGGGGCACTCACGCGCCGTCAACTTGCCGAAGCCTACGCCGCGCGCACCGGACGCGATATCTCCAACATCCTCTATTACTACGTCTTTGCGCTCTTCAAACTCGCCGTCATCGTCCAACAGATCTACTACCGCTACAAACAGGGCCTCACCCACGACCCCCGTTTCGCTTCCATGATCTTCATGGTCGGCATCCTGGGCCAGAAGGCCATCGCGAGCATCGAATCGGGAAACGTGTAGGCAATTTGCCACGCGGTCTCCGCGCACTGCCCGACTCGGATTTCCCGCGAACCTGCTCTCGTATTCAGGTCGTTTGCGGGACGTACGGTGAAGGGCATTGCAGATCCCGAAAGCAGGGTGCGTTCGCGAAAAGTCCTCATGGCACAAGCTCAAAGTCTTGCACGTGAGCAACTTGCGTCGGCGTCCAATCGCGCCGCCGCAAATGGCGGACTAAAGTAGTTTGATCGTAAGCTCGTTCGCCTGCCATATACCAGACGCCATTGATGTGTTCCTGCAGAGTCTGGGCCACGCTACAGTATTACTTGTCCAACGTAATCGGCTGCTATTGGCAGATTCTGGGGACGCCGAAGTACTTATACGTTGCTCTTAAGGGGAATTTGCCACTCAGAAGTCTGGGGGCCTCGCCTCGGTGCAGTCAACGCGAGTGGAACCGGGTTGTGTGGATCTGATCGCTCGCTGATTAGGGGGATTTATGCCTTATAAAATTGGATTTCGTGTCATTGTGTCGCCGTATATCCTTCGGCCCAAACCGTGTAAGTTTCTTTTGAGACTCCTCATTCTCTTGTGCGTCTCCACACTAACCGTCGCTTGGGCCCAATCGGCGACTCTCGTCAAGGATATTCTGCCTCAGCCGACTTCGGACCTCGGATCGTCTCCTCAACAGTTCGCTGTCTTGGGAAACCGCCTATTCTTCAGCAGTCAAACGGACGGAGAGGGGCGCGAGCTGTGGAAAAGCGATGGAACAGAAGGCACCACCGGTCTTGTTCGCGACATCTATCCGGGCACGGCAAGTTCGGAACCCACACGTCTCATTGCACTTACGCCATACGTACTATTCTGTGCGAACGATGGCGTATCGGGTAAGGAGTTGTGGCGCACCGACGGTACCCGGTCTGGGACTGTCCGTGTAAAGGACATACTCCCTGGCCCCGACGGTTCGGAACCGGCCGAGTTTGCCCTTTCGGGCGGGGTTTTGTATTTCGTTGCCAACGATGGCACGCACGGTCGCGAGCTCTGGAAGACGGACGGCACGGAAGCTGGTACTGTCCTTGTGAAAGACGTTTCTTCTACCGGCAGCAGCGATCCTCGCGACTTGACCGTTATGAATGGGACTGTTTACTTCGCCGCCCACAATGGCGTCAGCCAGCCAATTGGACTTTGGAAAAGCGATGGAACCGAGGCCGGCACCGTATCTGTAAAGGCGTTTGCCATTTCTCAACCCGAAAACTTCACTGTGGTGGGCAACACGCTCTTCTTTTATGCTGCAGACGGCTTTACAAATGGTTTCGAACTCTGGAAAAGCGATGGTACATCTGCCGGGACGGTAATGGTCAAGGACATCAACCCTGGCGCAGCGGATTCGTATATTCGCGATATGGTCAATGCGAACGGAACGCTCTTCTTCTCGGCAATAAACGAAGCGTCTGGGCAGGAACTTTGGAAAAGCGACGGCACCTCTGCTGGAACGGTTCTCGTCTCCGACATAGTGGCCGGCACGGGCAGTAGTGGGGCCACCAATCTCTACGCTGTTGGCTCCAATGTGTACTTCGCGGCAGGTACTGCCGCCAACGGGCGCGAACTCTGGATCAGTAACGGGACGGTCGCGGGAACGGCGATGGTGAAAGATATCGCCGCCGGAAGCAGTAGCTCGCTGGACACTACGCACTTTCCTCCCTCGTTTGCGGTGTTGGGCGGCTACCTCTACTTTCCCGCGGCGGACGCTTCGGGGGGCCGCGAACTCTGGCGTACTGACGGCACCTCCGCTGGAACCGCACGAGTCCAGGACATTTTCCCGGGGACTGCCGCTTCTATTCCGACTCAACTCACGACCGTGGGAGCTTCAGTCATGTTCGCCGCGGATGACGGCACAAGGGGGATCGAACTGTGGAAGACGGACGGCTCCGTGTCAGGTACGGTTCGCGTGCGCAATATTCGGTCCGGCGCACCGGGATCCTATATTAGCGGTCTTATCGATATGGGCGGAAATCTCTATTTCTCCGCAAACGATTTCACACACGGCACCGAGTTATGGCGCAGTAATGGAACGGCGGCCGGCACTCTGATTGTCAAGGACTTGAGACCGGGGACCGATTCTTCGGGGCCGCAATACCTGCAACGAGTTGGCTCAAAAGTATTCTTCACTGCATACGAGCCCGCAACTGGATACGAAGTATACGCCAGCGATGGCACCTCGGCGGGAACAAGTATCGTAAAAGACATTCGCTCCGGGAGCGAGAGTTCCGTGGCGTCGTTCCTGAGCACATATACGCCCGACTTCACCGATGTGGATGGAAAGGCATATTTTGCCGCCGACGACGGCATCCACGGTTATGAAGTCTGGTCCAGTGACGGAACTGCCGCAGGCACCACTCTCGTCAAAGATATTAACCGGACCGCCGGGGAAGGTTCGTCGCCATCAAATTTGACTTACCTCAACGGTTATCTTTACTTTGACGCGCATGGAGGAGGATCGGGATTCGACCTCTGGCGAAGTAACGGGACAGCCTTGGGAACGGGATTCGTCAAGCGCTTGGGCGCGGGAGATCTGCTTACCGCGATCGGCGATTCCATCTACTTCGAGGGGGATGGCGGCAACAACGTCGGTATCGAATTGTTCAAAACCGATGGCACGGCCACCGGGACCGTTCTGGT
This sequence comes from Candidatus Hydrogenedentota bacterium, assembly GCA_019695095.1. Lineage (NCBI taxonomy): Bacteria > Pseudomonadati > Candidatus Hydrogenedentota > Candidatus Hydrogenedentota bacterium. The sequence continues at coordinate 40,650 of JAIBAQ010000016.1, read as the reverse complement.
GAAGAATATCGCCCCGGATGGATTGGATTCGCGACCCGACAAATTTACGCAAGTAAACGACACGGTCTACTTCTCTGCAGAGGACGGCCTATCTCCGTGGGCACCGAATCCACATGGACGGGAACTCTGGAAGTCAGACGGCACCCAAGCGGGCACCGCAATGGTTGCAGACTTGTTCCCTGGCGCAACGGCTGGCGATCCGCGGGATCTGACAAGGCTGGGCAATAGGCTCCTCTTCACGGCCAACGATCCGGATCATGGCCGTGAAGTCTGGGTAACCGATGGCACATCAGCGGGCACGATTCTGCTTGGAGACATCTATTCCGGCGCCTCCAGCTCTATCCAATACCCAGAACTCCCCATACCGCTCCCGATTGCCCGGATCATCGTAGGCACTGTCGGCACACACCGGGATTTTGCGCTGTTCGCCGCCAGTGATGGCGACAGCGGGGTGGAACTCTGGTGGACCGACGGGACACCCGCGGGTACGCGATTGCTCCAAGACATTGCCCCGGGCGTATTCAATAGCAACCCGTATGCGTTTTGCACTATCGGGAATCTTGTGTACTTCCTGGCAAACGACGGTGTGCATGGCGAGGAGTTGTGGGTGTTCGATGCAACGCAGATCGATTCTGATGCAGACGGCATCCCAGATGTAATCGAATCCACGCTCGACACCGACGGCGATACAACTCCCAATTATCTTGATCCGGATTCTGACGACGATTCGCTGCCTGACAGCTCAGAGGGGGCGTCGGATCCCGATGGAGACGCGCTACCCAATTTCATGGATACAGACAGCGACGGCGATGGAATGCCCGACGAATGGGAATCTGAACAGGGACTGGATCCGTATGTGGGTACTGGCGCAAACGGGCCTGACGCCGATCCGGACGGAGACGGCTACGGCAATGCGGAAGAGTATGGAAATGGAACGGATCCGCAAATCGTTGACGCGCATCCTTTGTCCGTCACGACTCCAAACGGATCCGAAACGTGGAATTTGGGCCAGAGTTATGCAATCACATGGGCCAATTCCGGAGTGACGGGCACGATTCGTATTGATCTGCTGAAACATCGTGCGGTGGTCCGCACTCTCGGCTCGGGCGTTGCTGCCTCGGCGGGGAGCTGGAACTGGAGTATTCCCTCGGACGTAGTGCTGGGCAACGATTATCGAATCAAGGTTGTCTCTGAGAGTAATTCGCACGTCAATGACCTCAGTAACGCGGACTTCAGCATCACAACCTCGGCGCATCCCCATGTAACTGTCGAGCAAGGCGCTGGTCAGGCGGATCCGACCTCGGACGTGCCCATCCGGTTCGATATTCAGTTTGAACGGGCCGTGACGAACTTCGACAAAATCGACATCACAATGGGGGGTACTGCCACAGGTGTCGCCTTTAGTGTCACTCCGACAGGGCCTTCGGCGGCGTACACACTCCTCGTTACGGGCGCCCAAACTCCGGGCACGCTAGTACCCAGTATTGCTTCTGGCCGTTGTACTGACTTGGCGGGAAATACCAACCTGGCGTCGACAAGCGCCGACAACAGTGTTGCATATGTCGATCCGGTTCCGCCCACGGTTACGGTGGAACAGTCCTTTGGCCAGGAAGATCCGACTTTCGTGTTTCCAATTCTATTTGACGTGACATTCAGTGAGGATGTCACCGGCTTCGATGCGTCGGATGTGGTTATTTCGGGGACAGCCGGACAGGTCACGTTTACCGTAACGACGATCAGCGGGAATGACCGGTTCCGAATCTCTATCACCGGGGCGGAGCACGGTGGCCAGATTATAGCGTCCGTTCCGGCAGGAGCCTGTTCTGATGTCGGCGGCAATCCCAACGCGCCCTCAACGAGCGTCGACAACCGAGTGACCTACACTGCCAAGGCTGAAAACGAGTTCGACCTGCAGACGGACAGCGATTCCGTTGTTTACGGTGGACCGGATCAAGACCGCATGACGATGGGAGGAGCCATCGCCATGGGCGACGTAAACGGCGACGGATACGACGATCTCGTCTTGGGCGCTGAGGAGGACACCTCCGGGCCGACCTCTGGCGGCCACGCCTACATCTGTTTTGGCGGTCCTGGTTTCTCCGGCACTCGCGACGTCTACGGGCAGTTTGGTCCAAAACCCGACGTAATAATTACCGGTGCGAATACCATGGATTTGATGGCTACCTCCGGCCTGGTAAAGCTCGGGGACTTGAACGGCGATGGGATCAAGGACGTGGTGCTCGGCGCCCCGTGGGCGGATGGGCCATCCAATGCGCGGCAAGATGCCGGGGAGATATACGTTCTCTACGGTAGGACTTCCTGGCCATCGACCATAAGCATTGCCGCGAATGAGCAAAGCGTCACGATTTACGGCGCGGAGACCGACGACCATTTGGCTTATCCCAGCCATGTTTCCAGTCCGGGCTGGATGTTGCTTGCAGACCTCAATTTGGATGGTATTGAAGACCTTATTGCTGCTGCCGAGTATGCGGATGGTCCTGGGAATACCCATCCACAGGACGGATGTACCTACGTGATTTATGGTTCATCTGCTCTTCCTTCGGTTGTCGACCTGGCAAACAATGAGCAAGACGTGTGGATGCTGGGGTGCTCCGGTGTGCTGCGAGCTGGCGATATTAACGGAGACGGCGGCAACGATCTCGTTTTAGGCAGCAGAAACTCTTCCAACGCGTATGCAGTCTACGGGTCCAGAACCTTGCCCGCCCTGATCGACGTAATCGGTGGAGAAAGCGATGTGCATTTCGTGAACGGATGGGCCAACGTCAATTTGGGCGATCTAAATGGCGATGGAATCGAAGACATCGTATTCGGATTGGACTCGTACGACGGCCTGTCTGGAACAAAGTACAACTGCGGTGAAGCGTGCATCATATTCGGTTCGCCGAGCCTTCCTTCAACGTTAAACGTTGTAGATGGCGGCGCCGACGTTACGCTCATCGGCGCAGATCAGCGTGATTATCTGACCGACGAGGCCGGCATAGACATAGCCGACGTCACCGGAGACGGCATCGAGGATCTAATCATGGCCGCCTCGGAAGCGGACGGTCCGGATAATGCACGCTCGAATTGCGGCGAACTGCTAATCATGTATGGACGGCCCACATGGCCTGCCTCGGTAGACTTCGCCACCACCCCTCCGGACACACGCTTCTACGGAAGAGGATTGGCCGCTTATTTGGGGCATGACGGATGGATCACGTCCGGAGACATCAATGCGGATGGAGTGGCAGATATTTTTGCGGCGGCCCATGAACCCAATGGCTCGATCTTCTTTGAGGCATTCGTTGTATTCGGCTCATCCGACCTTCCTGCAAGCATCGATTTCGCCGCAGGCGATGAGAACATGCGCTTTTACAATGGCGTTGGGCCCTATCATTCCTATCGCATGGGCGGTGACGTCAATGCCGACGGGATGAACGATCTCGTGATTGGAGACTACGGCGGCAACGGACCTCTCAACAACAGAACGGCCGCCGGTGAAGCATTCGTGATCTTTGGCTCGACCGCATTCAGCAGGGACGCTTTGCCCGATACCGCCGAGGTTCGCCGTTGGAGCCACTCTGGCGATCCTCTCCCACAAGCGTTCGGGACTGCACGCGCATCGATTGATTTCGCGCAGGGAGATGCCAGCAGCCAGACCACGGTTCTGCTCACGCGAAATGACCTGGACGTGAACATGCCCGACTTAACAAAGGTTGCGGATGTTACATGGCACGTGAATTCCAATCGTCTGAATGCGGGAAGCCGCACGTTGAGATTTACGTACCTGAACTCCGAAGTCTTTGGCATTGGAGAAGCCACTCTGAAAGTGTATGGAGCAACTTCGTCCGAGGGCCCATTCGTCGAATTGCCGTCCAGTGTTAAACCTACGACAAACAAGATTGAAGCGACCTCAAGTGGAGATTACTCGTACTTCATCTTGGCGGGTGAATGGGGCGATGCGGACGGGGATGGTCTGCTGGACATCCATGAATCAAACACGGGGCATTACGTTGGGCCTCATGACACAGGGACAGATCCGTATGTAGCGGACACCGATGACGATGGACTCAACGACGGTGATGAGATTCTGCAGTATGGATCAGATCCTTTTGTCACAGACAGCGACGGCGACGGTTTCTCGGATGGTCTCGAAGTCGCGTTAGGAGCCAGTCCCACGGATGCAAATGATGTCCCGCCGGTTCCGTTGTATCCGGGGCTCGCGTTGGTTGCGCTGCTACTGATTGGGACTGCGGTAGTCCTTCGGAGAATCCACTCAACACAAGCAACATCGTCCGGTACTTGAGTTAAGGCGGAGGGCGAGGCTCTTCGGAGCCTCGCCCAACACTTCTGCTTGCGCAGGCCAGACCCATGACTTGTTGACTGAGACTATGCCTAAGGCAGGCACTCCTCGATGATGTCCAGCGCCGTGTCGAGTTCCACTTGTGTAATCGTAAGCGGCGGGGTCAGGGTAATGATGTTGCCCATGGTTAGTTTGAAGCTGAGTCCCCGCGCCAAGGCGGCGTAGAGCACACGCTCCGCGGCTTCGTTGGCCTTTTCGCGAGTCGCGCGGTCTTTCACGAGTTCGATGCCGAGCAAAAGCCCCAGTCCGCGTACGTCGCCGATAATCGAGTGGCGGTCCATCATCCCGCGCATGCGATTGAGCGCGTGCTCTCCGAGGCGCGTTGCGTGTTCCAGCAATCCGTCTTCTTCGATGCACGCAATGGTGGCGAGACCCGCCGCGCACGCCACGGGATTCTTCTCGTGGGTGTAGTGGCCGAGTGCGCGGTCTTTCATCACGTCGAGCCCTTCCCGCGCAATGAGCGCGGCCAAGGGCATGACTCCGCCGCCCAGCCCTTTGCCAATGACGAGCATGTCGGGCACGATGCCGTAGTGTTCGCACGCGAACATCTTTCCCGTACGCCCCAGGCAAGTCGGGATCTCATCGAGAATCAGCAGGGCTCCGTGTTTGTCGCATGCGGCGCGCACCTTCGTCCAGTATTCGCGCGGGGGGATGAACGGCGTGCACCGCACGGTCTCGGCGATGACCGCGGCGACGTCCCCTTCGCGTTCGAGCACGTACTCGATGTAGTCCGCGCATTTCAGCGTGCATTCTTTGCCGCAACCGAAGGGACAGTGCGCCGGGTCGGGCGGAGGCACATGCTCGGCGCCCGGAAGCAGCGGCCCCATATCCTTGCGAAAGATGGCCTCGCCTCCGATGGAAATCGCGTCGAGCGAGGCCCCGTGAAACGATTCCCACATCGATATGGTCTTGAAGCGCCCCGTGGCCGCTCGCGCCAGCTTCAACGCCATCCCGATTGCTGTAGTCCCTCCAGGCGCAAACAGCACCTTGTTCAGGTCGCCGGGGGCGAGTTCCGCGAGTTTGGCGGCAAGGGCTATTGCTGTCCGGTTCGTATATCGTCGGGGACAGAAGGGCAACGTCTCGAGTTGTTCATGGATGGCTGCCATCACGCGCGGGTTCTTGTACCCCACCTGATGGACGCTGTTGCCGTGGAAGTCCATGATTCGCCGGCCTTGAAGGTCTTCGAGGTAGATTCCTTCGCAGCCTTTCAGCACATTCAAACACGGCGTGGAAAGCGACTGGTGGAGAAAATAGTCGGCATCTCGATCCAGCAATTCCTCGGTTTCATGGCCGAGGTTGGTGACCGCCCACGCGGCTCGAAGTGGCGACAGATTGAGATCTCCTTCGGAACGCAGTCTATCCAGCCGACTGGTTTCCTCCCTCATTCCTTCCCTCCCGGTGAATCTGGTTCACGTGCGCGAGCCTGAGTCTATTTGGCCAGTTCCTGAATGACGAATTTAAACTCACTCACCTGCCCCGAGCGCTCTGCGGTCACGGTGATCGGATCGCCGACGAATAAATCCCAAACTGCAAAGTCGATATCGCTGCTCGTCTCGACGCGTTGCCCATTCACGCCGATGACCACATCTCCCGGCCGCAATCCCGCGGCGTAGGCAGGGCAGTCTTTGAGAATGTTCTGAATGACACACCCCGCATGCGACTGGATGCCAAGCTGGGAGATAATCCCTTGGGTGAGGTTTGCGACGTCTTCAACCTTGAATCCCGCCCAGGGATCGCGCCTGCGCCCGTACTGAATGATCTCTTCGGCCACGCGCTTCGCGCGGTTGATCGGAATGGCGAATCCCAGGCCCACGCTTCCGCCGCTTTCACTGAAGATCATGGTGTTGATGCCAATTACCTGGCCGCGCGAATTCACCAGCGGACCGCCGCTGTTGCCTGGATTGATGGCCGCGTCCGTCTGGATCATCCCCTGATACAGCCGTTCCCCGCCTCCCACGCGCGGACTGATCCGGCGGTGGTTCGCGGATACCACGCCGACGCTGACGGTCGGTTGGGAATCGCTCATCAGCGGGCCAAACGGATTGCCGATGGCTATCGCCCACTCGCCGGTCAGTAAGTCATCCGAGTTCCCCAGCGAAACGGGGGGCAGGTTTGCGCCACTGGCGCGCAGAACAGCGATGTCCGTGCGTTCGTCTATCCCGACCAGCGCGACTTCGAGTTCCCGGCCATCAGGTAATGTCACCGAGGCTACTTGATCCGCTTCCTCCACGACGTGGTAGTTCGTGATGATGTAGCCTTCCCGGTAGAAGAACCCGCTTCCGACCGAATTCAAACGCCGCTGTTGCACCGTGTAGGGGCCAGGAAGGTCGAACATGTCCCAAAAGTCGCGCAGGCGCGGGGGAAGCTGCCGCTGAGCGCGAAGCTCGATGACATTCACGGACACGACCGCCGGGGAAACCTTCTCAATCGCCGTGACAATGGCCGTCCGGCGCGACTGGTCTATGCTCTCTTGGCCGGCTGCGCTCAAAGCCAGAAATGCCGCCAGCGTTATAAATGACACTTTGGATTGTAGTATCAAAGCAGTCTTCCTTCGGTTTCGGTTTCTGGAGTTGCGGAATCCTCATGCAGTACCGCTCATTGTATACTCTCCGCAAGCCCGTGCGATCCTCATTTGCCGTAGTTGCCGCGCTTGCTGTCACGCACCTTGTCTGCTGCGCGTACCTCGATCACAATTTTCGGACGGTAGAAGCCCAAACACTGTACAGGTCGGGCCAACTTCCCGCCTCCCGGCTGGAGAAGGCAATCGAGGACGATGGCATCCGCACGGTGATCAGTCTCCGGCACCCTGACCCGGACTCGCGATGGTACCGGGAAGAACGTGAAGCGTGCGAACGTCATGACGTGGCTCACTTTGACCTACCGTGGTCGAAGGAGAAGCTCCCGGAGCCGGAGTCCCTCGCCCAGTTTGTGAAATGGTGTTTATCGGCCGAGAAGCCCATTCTCGTTCACTGCCAGGGAGGCACCCACCGTAGCGGCGTCGCTTCTGCCGTCTACCTCTTGTTGCAGGGAAAAACGGTAGACGAGGCCCGTAAGCAGTTTGGGCCGTTTTTCGACAATGCCCCCATAGGCACCCTTCTCGACCTGTACGATGGATCGAAGCCGTTTGCCGAATGGGTCAATGCTGACTATCCGCGCGTCTATGCCAAGCTGGTTCCCAAAGAAGCGGCCGCCAACGAGTAGATCTTCGGTTCCTCAGGCAAGTTTCGGCCGGTTTGAACACCGGTAGCCCAAGCACACATTCAACCTCTTCCGTTCCCCAAATCGGGTATCCTCCGGCTCCGTTTCCCGATTTCGGCATTTGCGACACCCGGCCAAAGACTTCGCGCGGGCAGCCCGCAACTCGTAACATATTGTTTTACAGTATCTTAGAACTTCAGGACGCCTCTCACACGATCTTGGCAAATCTATTGCTATATCCCAACACGTAAGGAGCGTGCAACCCATTGCCCCGCTTCTTGACCTTGTTCTGATGTTAGGAGGATACGTGCCATGAGCGAAGTTCAGAACGAAACTTCTGAGAAAAAGCGCTCAAAGCTCCTCGTCGGTGTCTTGAGCGCCTTAATCGTCGCCGTGTGTATTCAAGGCGCGTACATGTGGTCCATGCACGAGAAACTGTCGAAAGCCATGGCGACGGCCAAGTCGGATGACGGCTGGACGGTCATTCCGAACCCCAACAAGGACAGCAACGGCAAGCCCGACACCCCGTTTCCGAATATGGGCTCTTTGCCCGATCCATTTGGATCGATGTCCGATCCCACGAACTGGGACCCGTTCCAGGAAATGGCCAAGATGCGACAGCAGATGGATCAGTTGTTTAACCAGTCCCTTGACCGGTTTAAGGATAGCCCGCGTTTCGGCAATCTGGCCCAGTCCTCGACCCTAGTCACGAGTCCCAATATCGATATGGCCGATCAGGGGGACAAGTATGTGATAACGGTCGACATGCCCGGGGCTGAACAGTCGGATATCCGTGTCGAGATCAAGGACCAAACGCTGACGATAACCGGCAAGCGTGACCAGACCGTGTCGCAGCAAAAGGATGGACGTATTCTTCGCCAGGAGCGCGTGTCGGGACAGTTTCAGAGGTCCATGCCGTTACCCGAGGCCGTCGACGAGGCCGGCATGAAGACCGCCTACAAAGATGGCGTGTTTACTGTGACGCTTCCCAAGAAGGTCCCCAGCAAACCAACGGAAACGCAAAAACCTCAGTAGCGCCGCCTCGTTAGGTGGGCTTTCAGATAGATGCGCCCCGGGGTGGTAAGTCCCGGGGCGCCAGTGTTTTGGATCGACCGACTACTTACGCGACCACTCGCGGATTTCGGCTATCTCCTTCGCGCCGATTCCCAGCGACACCAGGAACTCTTCGTGGGCGCTACCCGACATCTTCTCGAATTCCTTGTGCCACCGCTTCATATCGTCGTCCGTCAATCCGGTTGCGCGCATGAGCGCCACCCATTGGTCTTTGTTCAACATCGGTTGTTCCTCGTTCGCCTCGGACGGCCTTAACAGCCGCACGATAAGGCGTTGTTGTCCTTGAAGTTGTGCAATCTCTTCGCCCAATTGAGCAAGCCGGAAACTTAACACCCGCCGGAATCCTTCCGGCTCGACGGTATCCAACACGCTCCGTATCTCCGCCAACGGCACGCCCGCCGCGCGGTACGTGCAGATGCGACGCAAACGTTCCACATCGGCTTCGGTGTACTCCCGGTAGCCCGAATCGCTTCGCGCCGACGGAGTCAACAAGCCGATGGCGTCGTAGTGGAGCAACGTGCCTCGGCTCAGCCCAAACGCACGCGCCAATTGCCCAATCCTCATGCACTCACTCCTGACGTTTCTCTACCCGGCCGGGGTATCCGAGCGCCCGAGCCACGTGTATCCCGAACACTCGAACACAAGCCTAAACTATGCAGCAATGATCGGGTCAAGGGGGTAAAACGCAGTTGGTGCATTTACGGCCAAAGGGACCTCGGCAAATTTGCCTGTTCTGCTGACTCCTGCTGTCTTGACCATCTTGGTGTTTCTCGCGGACATGAGACCAAGGCGCGTCTTCGAGCCGACAGTATTCGCCGGGGCAAGCGCGGGCGTTTTGCAGGCAGGCCTTCAAATCCGATGGAAATGGCGCATCGTGGTATTATGAGTCTAGCGCAAAGAACGGAGGCCATGAACATGACCTATCGCGGTACGATAGTGGACGGACGCATCGTCCTCGAAAGCACCGTCAATTTGCCTGACGGAACCACTGTGACTGTCGAGGTTCGCGAGCCGCGCCGGAGACGAGGTGACGCATGACCTATAGGGGCTTGGTCAAAGAAGGACAGATAGTTGTAGAGGAACTCATCGATCTTCCGGACGGCACCCCCGTCCAGATAGAGATCTGGGAGACGCCGCAGCAATCGGAAGACGAAGTGAACGTCCCAACCCTCGCCGAGCGTATGTCTGGCATAATCGGAAAGGCCGAGGGGTTGCCCATTGACGCCGCCCGAGAGCACGACCACTATTTGTATGGGGCTCCCCGTAGCCAAGATTCTCTATGAGAGCTGTCTTTGCCGACACTTCGTTTTACGTGGCATTGGCAAATCCAAGGGATTCACTTCACTCCGCAGCACTTGAATTCAGTCAAGGCTTTCGAGGGCGGACCGTGACTTCAGAGTTCGTACTTGTTGAAGTGGGCAATTTCTTTTCGTCTACCGAAACGCGGCAGCTGTTCGTCGATCTGTTTTCTCAATTGAGGTCGGATAGCTACACGCAAATTGTCGAGTGCTCGACGAAGCTCCTGTCCGATGCGGTCGAATTATTCGCTATTAGAAATGACAAAAGGTGGTCGTTGACGGATTGTACGTCGTTCGCAGTGATGAACACGCTCCATTTGAAAAGCGCACTGACCGCCGACCACCATTTCGCGCAAGCTGGTTTCGAAGTCCTTCTCGCCTAATTCGCGTTCTTGATGAGCACACGTAAACCCATTTTGAGACTTGTGCGCTTGTAAGAAATCCGTGCCAATCGCCGTGTGTGCGGCCTGTCTTCTTCCGTGCCTCTCCTAAGAAACAAGCAGAACCTCTTGCATGTGGGGCTCCTTTAGAGCGGTCGTTAGGGTGGGTTGCTTACCTGGGGCGGCGTCCTCCTTCGCCCCTCGACTGCGTCTCGGGGCTTCGGAGGACTCTGCCCCAGGCTGTTATGTTTTTGCGCCGTGCGGCGCGCAGGAGGAACAGACGGTGTGAGCAGTGAACAAGAGCACACGCTGTCCGTGCGGGGTAAGAGACATGGCAAGAAGATTGCCGTTTTTCTCAGAAGAAGTGAATCTCGACCGTCGTCTCTTACCGCAGCCGCTCCACGCACTCAATGACTGCTGCTGCCATGAACTCGTTGTCTTCGTCGGTCATCGCGGGGTGGATGGGTACGCAGAAGAGCCGTTCGCCCAACGATTCGGACAACGGCAGCGACTGCCCGGGAGTACAATCGCGCAACACGCGCCGCGCCTTGTACGCGGGCGGATTCGCCACGATGCATCGCACGTCGTATTCTTCTTCCAGCATCTTCATCAACCGGTCGCGCTTCTCGCCGCGCCATTCTTCGCATACGACGCACGTGTACAGGTAGTAGGAGTGGCGGCAGTCCGCCGGTTCGTGTGGAAGCGCCAATTCCGGGACGTCCGCAAGTAGCTCATTGCGACGTTGCGCCAGCCGCCGCCGCGCATCGATGAAGCCGTCGAGCTTCTTCAATTGCACGAGACCAACTGCGGCTTGCACCGTCGTCATTACGTACGACGACCCCCAGATGTCGGTGTTCATTCCATAGAACCGCGTCGAGCGGCAGTACGCTTCTACGTCGTCGTCGTCGGTGGTAACCATGCCGCCTTCGCCGAGCGTCGTCATGTTCTTCATCGTGTGGAAGGAGAACACCGTCGCGACGCCTTTCTTCCCGATCTGTTCGCCTTTGTACCCGCCGCCGCAGGCGCGCGCCGCGTCGCCGATGACCTTCAACGGCCCGTGCTTCTCGTGCGGATGCCGTTGCGCTAATTCGATAAGGTCATCCATCGGCGAACTAAGCCCGTTCATGTGTACCGGGAAGATGGCGCGGGTTCGCGGCGTGATGCGTTTCTCCACGTCGCTGGGATCGAGCTGCAAGGTCTTGGGGTCTACCTCGCCCCAGACGATTTGCCCGCCCGCGCCCAACACCGCCAGCGGCGCGGCCACAAAATTGATGGCGGGCACGATTACCTCGTCGCCCGGTTGCAGGTCGAGGTAGTTCATCATGATGTCCAGGCCCGGACCGGCACTGTTCAACGCAACGGCGTGCTTCGTGCCAACGTGATCGGCAAAAGCTCTCTCGAACTCGGGAATGGGATACCCGCTAAATCCGAATCCACGGCTCGGCACGGTCGCATCGCGAATCGCGCTGACCGCCGCTTCGACCTCTTCCTCGCCGTAGGAACTCCCCAGTCTCGGCTCCCCCTGCCAGTGAATCGTCGACTTGCCGCGTTGGAAGATTTCCTGTCTGCGTTCTTTTGAGATCATCGTTCGCTCTCCATCGAATTACCGGTCACTACTTCTTGGATGCCGCATCATACACAATCGGGAAGTCATCCCCTTCAATTATCGCCCCTTCAGGAATAACAGGTGTGTGTACCAACAGCGGATGTTTCCCATCCGCGCTCTTCGTTTCCGGATGCATGAAATTCAGCACAACGCCGCGCCGAGGGATATCCGAATTGTTTCCGTACGAACCGTGCAAGGTCATGCAATCGTGAAACGAACACTCGCCCGCCTTCAACTCCAGCGGTTCCGGCTTGAACTGCTCCAACTGCTCCGGCGTAAGCACGTCCCTGATGCCATCCATGTTTTCGAGCAGTTGCAGTTTTGGCAGCAACGGCCAGCGATGGCTTCCCGGCACAAAATGGATGCACCCGTTCGCCAAGGTCGAATCGTCCAACCCTATCCAGACCGTCAGATGACGCGCGGGCACGCTTCGCGTCCAGTACGAGTAGTCCTGATGCCACGCGACAACGCCGGGATGCCGCGGCGGTTTGTAGAACACCTGGTCGTGCCAGAAACGCACGCGCGGCGTGTCGAGCAACTGACTGACGGGAACGGCAATCGCCGGATGAAACAGGAGATCGTGGAATGCCTCGTCGATGCGCCACGCGCCTAGAAAATGGAAGACGTTCTTCTCGGGCGCCTTCTTCCACGCGTCGTCGATTTCGTACAGTTCCGCTAGCCGGGGATTTGTCCCGGTACGAATCTGCTCTAGCCCAGCGCGCAGCGCTTCGATTTGCCGGTCGTCCAACACGCGCGGCCCACGAACGTATCCGCGTTCCCGGTACTCGGCGACCTGCGCCGCACTCAGCGCAAAACGCTGCGGGGGACTTGCCGCCTCGGCTCGAAACAGATCTCCTACCATGCGATGCTCGGTACGGTACTGCACGGGATTGGCCGGCATAGGGGCCTCCATCTTGGGTTGCAGCTTGAGGACTGGACCAGCACGTGAGACGGTACCCGACTTGGGCGTCGCATGCAACCAACGAGCAAACGGCGATCACGAGAGGACTACCTGCGGCGAGGACCCCGGCGGCGTTGGTGGGGACGTTTTCGGCGCGATGGGTTCCGGCGCGAATCGAGGGCGTCGTCGGTCATGGCTTCCGGAGCGGTCTCTCCCCTCGCGGGCACGAACCTCACATTGGCGTCGGTAGCGGAATTGAAACTCTGGCACCGCGGACACTGCGAGATGTGCTCGTGCGATTCGTCGAGGTAGGTGTATCCGCAGAAGGAGCATCGCCACAGGAACTGTTGCCCCAGGTACCGGTGCGGACGCCACACGGTCACCTGGGTGTACACCCAGACGAAGAGCACCATCGCGCCGAGGATACTCGCGTAGAGCAGCAAGGCCCATTTCAGCTCGATCGCGATCACGGCGAGTCCTTGCTTTCCGGCGCGATGATCAGCGTCCCGTATTGTTCCCTCTCGCCGCCTTCGAGAAGCGGCGCAAACCGGTACTTGAGCAGGGCTTTGCCTGCGCTGGCCGCCAGTTCGTTGTCGTCTTCGATAGGCGTCAGCACTTCGGTGACTTCGCCCGTAGCCGCCACCTTAAACAGCAGGCTCAAGGGCTGTTGCAGCGAGGACGGCCCAAGCCGCCACAGGCTCTCAACGGGTGGCGAAAACAGGATCTCGCGGTTACGCGGGTCTGCCATCCACTCGATGTACATCACGACACCTTCCACGGGCCGCCCCACCAGAATGGCCGAGGTCGTGGGAGGCGCCGCTGTCTCATCGTCTGAGTCCGTGATTCGCCCCAGCGTCTCGCGAAGGAACCCGGATTCGCCCAGCAAGAACGAAAACGGACTTTGCTTCTGCTTGCGGGTGAACTCTGCTCGAAGACGCAGACTCTCCTGGCGTAGTTGAAGCCGCTCCAGTTCAGGCACGGCCCACGTGGGCAGCGTAATCGTGGGGAATTCCGAAGCAACCCCGGCCGGAATGCTCTCGGCGACGTCGGCCAGGGGTTGAACGCCGGTATCCAGGCGCAGCGTTTCGCGCAACGAGGCGTCGGGCAAGATATCTGGCTCGATTGGTCCCAGGTAGGATTCGTGCGTCGTGGGATTAACTATGTCGAAGGTGTAGTAACGAAGACGGGGCACAGGGATGTCGATGTAGATGGTAAACACCGTCACCATGGACAAGTGAAGCGCCGCCGAGAACGCAAACGCCACAACGGCGGGCTTATGCCTGCCCACGCGGACCATCACTGTTCCTTCGGCGGAACCGCGGCGATTCCGTATCGCTGGATGCCCACGCTCGTGGCAATGCCCAGCACATACACAAGCCTTCCCGTATCCACGCGCTCATCCGGACGAATTAGTACGAGCGCATCCGGTTTCTTTGCCACTTCCTCCGCAAGCCTGCGCGACAGATCGTCCCACGTCGTCACCTCATCGTTCTCGACATACACGCGTCCGTTGCCGTCTGGCCCGCCATCGCCGTACTGAAGCGTCACGGACAGCTCCCGGTTCTCCATTTTGACTGTACCCGGAGCCTCCGGTGTTTCGATCGGAATGGACGTCTGCACAACAAATGTCGACGACAGCATGAAGAAAACGATGAGGTTGAACACGACATCGATCAGGGGCGTGAGATCCAGACTCGCGCGCACCCGGTGTTTTCCGCTTCCGACTCGTTGAAATTTCATACCCTCACCGTACCCAGAAATCGGGGACAGACCCGTCTCCGCTTCGCTGCGCTTGGGTCAGTCCCTGATTTCCGATGAGTATCATGTTGTTAAACGTCTCGCTCGCCGCGAGTCTGTGTCAGAATATCCAACAATTCCGTTGAACTGACTTCCATCTCCAGGATCATGCCTTCGACGCGCGTAATGAAGTAATTGTGCGCAATCATGGCGGGTATCGCGACGGTCAGCCCGAAGGCCGTCGTCAACAGCGCATTCTGGATACCTTCGGCGAGGTCTGCCGGAACCACCTGCCCCTGGCGTTGCATAATGCGCGCGAAGCACAGAATCATGCCCTGCACCGTGCCCAACAGGCCCAACAACGGCGCGATGTTCACGCACGTGGCGAGCGCCGCGAGAAAGCGCTCCAGTCGCGGAATCTCAAGCTGACCGGCATTCTCAATCGCCTCGCGAATTTCGTCCTTGCCGCGGTCGTGTTTCAACAGTCCCGCGCGAATGATGCGCGCAACCGGCGCGTCGGCTTCCTCGCACATCCCAATCGCTTCTTGGATGCGGTTCTGTCGCAAGGTGCCGCGCATGGCATCCATGAACTCCCGCGTGTCCAGCGTGGCGCGGCGCAACGACCAGAAGCGCTCGAGCGCGATGGCCAATGCAACGACCGACGTGGCCAGGATCGGCCACATCAGGACACCCCCCTTCTCCATGATGTCCATCGGAGAAGTAAAGCCATAATCCGTCAACGACATGCACTACCTCCTCGGCGCAAGGAGCACGCCGATTACGTCTGGTGTTCATCATCGCCGGAGATTCCCCGGCGGGATCTATTCGACCTGCGCTGTTGGGTTGAGAAAATCGAATCCAGGATCGCTTCAAGAAGCGTACTCGGAAGGCCCGCCGCGCTCAACATGACAGCAAACCTACCACGTCTCGCGGAACGACCTCAGTGCGTTACCAAGGTGCCCATGCCGTGATCGGTAAAGATCTCCAGCAACAAGGAATGCGGGACGCGCCCATCGATAATGTGAGTCTTCACGACTCCGTAGTCGAGTCCTTTCAGGCATGCTTCGACCTTGGGGATCATTCCGCCCGCAATGACGCCTTGCGCGGTCAGTTCCAGGATGTCTTTGTAACAAAGCTGGTGGATCAGCGAGCTCGGATCTTTCGGGTCGCGAAGCAACCCGGGCGTGTCGGTAAGGAACACCAATTTCTCCGCCTGAATCGCTCCGGCAATTTCACCCGCTGCCGTATCCGCGTTTACGTTCCAGGTCGCGCCCTGCGGGTCGGTGGCAATCGGCGCAATGACTGGAATCATGCCCGCGCCGCACAACACGTTGATAATCTGATAATGAACACTGGCGATCTCACCAACAAAACCGATATCCGAACCGTCCGGCATCTGCACTTTTTTCGCGTGCAGCAGGTTGGCGTCTTTGCCGCTTAAACCGACGGCATTGCCGCCCGCCTTGTTGATGAGTGTTACGATCTCTTTGTTGATCGTGCCCGCCAGCACCATCTCGACGACCTTCACCGTTTCTTCATCGGTCACGCGGAGACCGTTTTGGAATTTGGTTTCCACGCCAAGACGAGTAAGCGTGCGGTTAATTTCTGGTCCGCCGCCGTGCACAATCACCGGGTTCATCCCCACGTATTTCATGAGGACGATGTCTTCGGTTGTACTCCGGCGCAACGAGGGATTCTCCATTGCCGCTCCGCCGTATTTGATAACGACGGTTTTGCCCTCGAATTCTCGAATGTACGGCAGCGCTTCGATCAGCACCGCTGCCTTTTGAATATACTCGTCCATAGCTTTCAATCTCGTTGTCCCTCTCATAGACGGGTTTTAACCCGGTAGAATCTCGGTATGCCCGGCGGTTTACTTCAATGCGAATTCGTCAGGACCGGTAATCCGCGTTAATGCGCACATATTCATTGCTGAGATCGCTTGTCCAGAACAGCGCCTGGCCGGGCCCAGTCCCCACATCCAAACGGATTCGAAATTCCCGCTTCTTCATTACGGCTGCCGCATCCGATTCGCGGTAGTCCGTGGCCGCCCCGCGTTCAACCAATTGTACCTCGTCCAGCCACAAGGCAACGTCGTTCGGATCGAACGGCACGCCTGCGTACCCCGCCGCGCATACGATTCGTCCCCAATTGGGGTCTTCACCAAAGAACGCGGTCTTGCATAGGTGAGAGAACGCGATTGCCCGCGCGATCGTTTTCGCATCGGAATCGGTGGACGTACCTTCGACGACGATTTCCACAAACTTGGTGGCGCCTTCGCCGTCCAGCACGAGCCTCCGCGCAACGTCTCTGCACAAGATCGTAAGCGCGTCTCCAAACGCTTCGTAATCCGCCGTGCCCGGTTCCAGATTCGGCAGGTTCGCTGCGCTGTTCGCAAAACACAACACCGTGTCGCTCGTGCTCATGTCGTTGTCAACACTGATGCAGTTGAACGACAGATTGACGGCGTCGCGCAAGAGGTTGGCCAACGGCTTCGCCGCGATGGTCGCGTCCGTCGTGATCACGCAAATCATCGTGCCCATATTCGGCGCAATCATTCCTGAACCTTTGGCGATTGCGCCCATCCGCACAACGCCCGAGGATAGAGGTACTTCGTAGGCGACTTCCTTGGGTACGGTGTCCGTCGTCATGATCGCCGCGGCGGCGTCGGCACTGCCTGCGGGCGACAGCGCGGCAGCGCATTCCACCACACCCTTCGCGATGCGGTCCATCGGCAATGGCACACCGATGACTCCCGTGCTGCAAAGGCACACGGTGCCGGGCTGCGTGCCCAGCGCATCGGCTACAAGGTCGGCCGTCTTCCGCACATCGGCTGCACCGGATTCCCCGGTTGCCGCATTCGCATTGCCGCTGTTGATGAACACCGATTGGGCGCACCCTGCCGCGCAAACACTTTGGTTCCACACGACCGGCGGGGACTTCATCACGTTCTTCGTGAACATGCCCGCGACTGTGGCGATGGCATCGCTGGCGATGAGGGCGCAGTCTTTCTTGGTCGACTTGGGCTTGATACCTGCCGCCACACCCGATGCGCGATACCCCTTGGGAGCTGTCACACCACCCGGAATGGTCTTCATGGAACCATGCCTCCAAAGTTCAGGCCCGTGCGTTCGTCAAAACCGTACGCTACGTTGAGGCATTGTAACGCCATGCCCGCGGTACCGCCCATCATATTGTCGATTGCGCTGACAATCAGCAAATTGCCCGTCCGTTCGTCCATGGTCCAGCCGATATCGCAGTAATTGGACGCACGAATATACCGAATCTCGGGCAGATGCCCGTGGGGAAGAATACGTACAAACGGTTCCGAATCGTAACAGCGGTAAACCGCCTCCGGATTCACGGGGCCGTTGGGCCGGAACGTAATCGTCGTCAATATCCCGCGCGTCAGCGGGGCGACGTGCGGCGTGAATTGAACCATTACCTTGTTGCCGAGTTCTTGCTCGATCTCGGGAATGTGCTGGTGATTGCCGAGGCGGTAGGCTTTCAGGTTCTCGTTCATTTCCGGGAAGTGGTATGCCTCGCTGGGTGTGCGTCCCGCGCCGGATATCCCGGAAATAGAATCGACCACTACCGGGATGTCTGTGCCGACATTTTCGAGGAGTGGCCGAAGAGGAAGGATGACACTAATCGGATAGCAGCCGGGTACCGATACCAATTGTGCGGTCTTGAGCTCTTCCCGGTAGAACGGCGGCAGGCCATACACGCAATCCGCGAGCAACTCCGGAGCCGTGTGCTCGGCCTTGTAGTACTTCGCGAAAAGGGCCGGGTCTTTCAGCCGAAAATCGCCGCCAAGATCGAATACCCGGACGCCTTCCTGCCGAAGCGCAGACACCATCGGCATCGATTGCTTGCTCGGCACCGCGATACACACGAGGTCGCACTTCGCCTTGAGCGCTTTCGCGTCGAAAGCCTCCAGCACAATGGAGTACATGCCGCGAAATGCCGGCAGAACCTCATCCAGCGTCTTACCGGCCGCACTCGACGATGTAACCGCGACCAGTTCCGTCTCAGGATGTCCGCCCAACAGGCGGATCAGTTCCCGCGCGCCATATCCGGTACCAACTACTCCAACCTTGATCATAGGGCGATTTTCCTTGACGAAATAAGCGGGAATTATATCCCCGCTCGGCCATTGTATCAAACGGTTATTGTATGCGCTGGTAGTATGCGCATTGTGGGCCGCCCCCGGTCCAGGCGAGCCATTCGACCGCGTAGTACGTGCTGTTCCGTGCACTTGGGTTGCGCCGGGCGTATAATCGGCGCAACGCGCCCAGGCGCGCCATTTCGGGCAATTGTAACGGTTTGGGTGGCAACCGCGAGGATAATTGTGTGAGAAAGCCTTATTCCACCTTGGTCAACTTCGTTCTATTCGCGACTACAGCAGGATGTTTCTTCATGAACTCGACTCTCTACGCTCAAGAACGCCAGGTCACGTATTCACCCAATAACCATAGCCTGGACAACAACGACAATTTCTCTCCGGACATGCGGTTTCTGTGCTATGACACGCGCGAACAAGTGGGGCCGGGAATCGACAATTCGCTGAGCATCGAGAAGGTCGAGATTGCGACCGGTATCGAAACCGTTCTCTACGCGCCTCCTTCGGTCACGGGCGAGAAACCGGCTCCGGGAGTGGGCGCGGTGTCGTATGCCCCCATCACTGACGAAGTCGTCTTCATTCACGGTCCTTTGCTCGAGGAAGTGGCGGCGCGGGGACCCTATGGCAAGCCCAACCGCACGGGTGCGCAGGTTAAGGCCGATGGTTCGGGTGCGCGAATCTGGCTGGACTATCGCGACATTGACACCTCGCGCGACACGCTTCCGGGAGCCCACCGCGGTGGCACGCACCGGCACGAGTACACCCTGGACGGCAAGCGTGTTGGCTTCACCTACGACGATTTCCTGTTACCGAAGTACGATCGGACGATTGGTTACATGGAAGCGAACGCCAAGGCTCCGAACGGCGCGCGTTGTTATTTCGCGGTCCTGGTGAAACCGGTTCCCATGGGTACGGCGAAGCCCGGTGAAATCGAGAAGGCATACGGAGATTCGTGGGTAGGCAAGCACGGTCTGATGCGGGCCTTCATCGGCAAGGTGCGCGCCGCGGATGGGGTCAATTACGAGGAGTCGCTCTTTGTAGTCGACGTGCCGGCTGGTGTTGATATCACCACGGCCGACTCCGGGTCCGCGACCCGCTATCCTTCTCCGCCCAAGGGATTGAACATTCGCCGCTTGACCCACACGCACGCCGAAGGCGTTGTTCGCGGCACGGTTCAAGGGGACCGAATCGCCTACTACGGCAAGGCGGATGACGGAACCACCCAAATCTTCATCATTCCGTCGCACGGGTCCGATCAAGACCCGGATCCTGCAAATCGCCCCGTGCAAGCCACCCGTCTTCCGAAAGGCGCGGGTCCGGGACTTCGTTGGCACCCCTCGGGTAATTCCATCGCGTGTACGAGCAACGGCGGCATCGTGGTCACGTGCGTGACGCCGGGGCCGCGATTCGGCGAATCGGTCTTCCTGACTCCGCAAGGCGATACGCCGCGCACGGAGTTGGTCTGGTCGCAAGACGGTTCGTTGTTCGCGTACGTCAAGCCGGTACCGACGTATGATCGTCAGGGTGCACTCGTCAAGACCTACGCAGGCAAGGACTGCCAGCAGATCTTCGTGCTGCCGTTCCCGGATGCCGACGGAGATGGCGTGATCGCGCCGTAAGCTCACAAACGTTTGGGCCTTGTGCCAGCATCGATTGTTGCCGGTACAAGGCCCTCTTTTTTGCGTTATTTGCTGGAACGGTTAGCCGTCCACCCATCCAAGCAGCGTCGTATAGAACGCGTCGGTCTCCAGTCCCATGAGCGATGCCCCATACTCCTCGCACAAGTCCGGCGATGCTAAGGGTCCGTAGTTGATCGCCGCCGCCATGTACGCCACGAAATAGGGAATCGCTTCGGCATTCGACTCGTAGCGCGGATGCACGCGCAATACACAGCATCGCACGCCGTCGCGTTCCTCCAGGAAAGGCTGCGCAAACTGATTCGACTCAAGTCCTTCCGAGTCAAACTCCAGCGTGGTCGGGTACCGCAGACACGCGGAATCCAACAGGAATTGGCCTAGGTTGTCGGCGCTTAACGGCGAATGAAGCCGGGCCACGGCCCGCCGCGCGGCAAGGAGTGCGTGTACTCGGAGACACTCACCCAGCGGCGGGCTTTCGCAGCATCCTGCCTCGGTCTGCGCCGTTGTCATTGCGCGGGTTTCCCTGCGCCCTGGCCTTCGTAACGCGCCTTGAACTCTTCCTGACGCTTCTTGCGCATTTCACGTTCTTCGGGGGTCATCTTGTCGAGATACCACTTGTGATTCTCGCTGTTCAGGACCTCCTCGAGTTTTGCGGCAAGATCGTGCCCCGCCTTCTGCCGGGCGGCGTCGCTGGATTCCTGCCCTTCCTTCGCGAGTTGCTCCAACTGCGGGATGAACTCCGAATAGAAATGCTTGGCAACCTCGTAGGTTCCGTGCCAGTGAGTGATATCAGGTCCCATCATCGAAGCGCCGTGGCGAGCGCGGCGGCCTTCGTGGTGCCAAATCTCGTACCAGACGAAGTCGAGTTCGTTGGAGAACTCAGCCGGCTTAAGAAGAGGCTTGGCGGCTTCCATGAGCGCCAGGCCGGGTTTCGCGAACTTGTCATGGTACAGCTCGATCAGCCCGTCGTACTGCTTGTAGAAGCTGTCGAAGAAGACCGTGTTGTGGCAACTGAGGCAGACCTCTTTCATCTGCGCCCGGCGTGTCTCCCACGTCAAGTCTTTGCCGGGCAGGCCGAGTTTTGCGTCCGCAACTTCGGGACGCACCGACACGGCGGGGCGGTTGTTCCAACTGATTCGCGTCCCTACGTCGTGGGTAACGGGAAGCTTCTTCGTGGCGCTCATGTGGCACGTCGCGCAGGTTGGGGCAGCGCTATAGTCTTCGCCGACCACCCATTTGGCGTTGCCCAGGTTCATCTTGTCGATGTTGGCGCGGAACGCGATGCCGTGCTTGGATTCCGTGTAGATCTCGATCTGGGGATGGTCAGGACCCATGTGGCATTTGCCGCAGTTCTCGGGCTGGCGCACTTGCTCCACGGAGAATCCGTGCCGGGAGTGGCAAGCGGAGCACGAGCCTTCTGACCCGTCCGGATTGATGCGGCCGATACCCGTGTTCGGCCACGTCGCGGGATCGAGCTTTCCGCCGGGCAGCACTTTCACTTCCGTACCGTGGCATTGCCAGCACCCGTTCACCGCCGCCGCGGAAACGCCTTCCGGGAAAGCTTCCGTCATGAAGCCGCGGTTTCCTTCGACAACCTCTGCAAGGGTGTTGTCGAGAGAACCAAGGATGCGCGCCGCCTTGGAGTGATGCGACGCCGTAAACTCTTCGACCTCGCGCGGGTGGCAGCGGGCGCAGTCGCGCGGGCTGACGATGACCGAGATGGTCTGGCCTTCGTGAACCCAGGCATCCGGATCGTCCGGTTCCGCACGGTGGCATTCCATGCAGCCGATGTTGCCCCGGAAGTGTTTGCTGGAGCCCCATTGCTCGTAGATAGCCGGGCTCTCCTTCTTGTGGCACTCCGCGCACGCCTTGGATTCCGCGGAGAGTTCGGGCAGCATGTAGCCGGCTCCTGCCACGGTCTCCGGCCACGCGGCCGCTGCAAGCGTCCACAACGCTGCCGCCACGGCCCATTTGAACCCCATCATCTTGCGCATTCCGATTCCTCCCGATCCTGTATGCCGCCGATCAGGCGCGCGTTTCCGCCGTTTCGTGCCGGAACTCGCCCGACATGATTGGTATGGCGATGTGCAACATCCACGAGAACAGCAGTAGCCCAAATGCCCAAATACCCACACACACCATTGCTTCATTGAGGCTGGGGGCATATTCCACGATGTTTCCAAGAGGCGTGGGCACGAAACCCGGTACGATCAGTCCCATGCCCTTCTCGATCCAGATTCCTACGATCGACAGCACGCAAGCCACGTTGAGAAAGGAAATGCGGCGCGCGAGGGGCGGCACGATGAGGACTACGGCCGCAACCAGTTCCATACCGATTGCCGCCCAGATCCATGGCACCAGCGCATCGTGGCCGTGCAGTCCGAAGAACAGGTAGCGCGCGGAACTGTTGTGCAGGGAGGCGGAGTAGAATTCCTTGAACGCTTCGCAAGCCAACAGGAAGAGGTTGACCAGCAGCGACACCGTCACGATGTTGCGCAGCATGTGAATCGCCCGATCGCTGATTTCGTAATGGGTCAGGCGGCGAATAACCTGGAAGGCGATAATGAGAATTCCCGGACCTGCCGTGAAGGCCGAACCCAGGAAACGCGGAGCAACGATCGCCGTGTTCCAGAAGGGCCGTCCTACAAGGCCGACGTAGAGGAAGGCCGTTACCGTGTGGATGCTAACCGCCCATGCGATTGCGACGACCACAAACGGCATGTAGAAGGCAAGGGTGGGTTTGCGGTTCATGTACTTCATGAACAGAAGATACCCGCAGATGTGAAGATTCAGCGCCAGGTATCCGTTCAGAACGATCACGTCCCAGGAGAGCATGGAGCCGGGGAAGTTGAAGACACCTAGCCGCGGAATCAGGTGCCAGAACCGATCGGGACGTCCGAGGTCTACGACGACGAAGAGCAGACTCATAATGATGGCCGCGATAGCGAGCAGCTCGCCGAACAAGACCACGTCGTGCATGTCTTTGTTCCGGTAGATGTATGCGGGAATCACGAGCATGACCGCGGCCGCGGCCACGCCTACGAGATATGTGAAGTTGGCGATGTACGCGCCCCAGGAGACCTGGTCTGTCATGCCGGTGATTGCCAACCCTTGTTCGAGTTGGCGCGCGTAGGCGAAGGCGCCCGCCGCCGCTATCAGGGTTAGCACGGTCATCCACGCGTAGAAGCGCCACGAGCCCGTAAAACTCAATAGAGTCGCTCGCAACAGAAAGGCCACGTAGCTTCTAAGTAGTCTCATCGGCGTTCCCTATACATCGAAGTAGTAGTAGAAGCGGGGAATGGTCCCTGCCTCTTCTTTAAGGATGTACACGCGCTTATTCTTCAGGATGTAGTTGATCTCGCTGTTGGGGTCGAGCAAGTTGCCAAAGATGCGCGCTCCTGTTGGGCATGCCTCCATGCAGGCGGGGTACCTGCCTCGGCGTGTCCGATGAATGCAGAACGTGCATTTCTCAACCACGCCGGCGGGCCGAATGCGGTTGCCCAGATAGGCCATGTCCGGGTTGATCTCTTCGGCGGGAATCTCAGGTTTACTGAAATTGAAGCGGCGCGCCTCGTAAGGGCACGCGGCCATGCAGTACCGGCACCCGATGCACCAGTTGTAATCGATCACAGTGATGCCGTCGGGCTCCGTCCATGTCGCTTGTACGGGACAGACTTTCGTGCAGGGCGGGTTCTTGCACTGGTGGCACTGTACGGGCAAGTAGTATTTCCCTTCGCGGGGGACTTCGGGTACATCGTAGTAGTGGTCGGACTTCTCGACGTCGAGCGAACCATTCGACATTTCCAGGACCTTGATGTACTGCATCTGCGGGTCCCGGGTCTGGTTGTTTTCTTTGACGCACGCTTCCACGCAGCGGCGGGAACCGTTGCAGCGGCTCAGATTGAGCGCATACCCGTATTCGACGCCATCCATGGGGCGAACATCGTTCACATGAACCCGCGCTCCATAGTCGCGGGCGATCTCTGCTTCCAGACGGCGCAGGATCTGGTCAAGGTCGTCCGAAGTTAGCCGTTTGTAGTGTTGCTGCAGAAACGCGTCGACACTGGTGAAGCCTTTCGTCAGGGAGGCCAAGGGGGCAGAGACTCCCGCGAGTGCGGCTATGGCCGCCATGGTTCCGAAGCCGGCCTTGAGGAAATTGCGCCGAGGGACTTCGATTCCCTTGGGGCTCATTTCCTTGCTTTCCTCTCGAGGTTCTTCTGTCATGAGTGAGACTCCTCGCCCTTACGGTCGAACCGAGTCCGCGCGGGGGCCGGTTCCGGTTTCATGGCTTTGAAGCGCGGACTGTGGGGGTCGTGGCACTGAATGCAGAGCAGCTTTGTCCTTTCCCCCTTTTCTTTGTCCCAGTAGCCGTTCTGGCGTCCATGAATGCCGAGTTCCCACTCGCGATAGGTGGGACCGTGGCATTTGCGGCACAGGAGAGCGGGTGTAGTCGATGAGATTTCGCTTCCGTCGTGATCGACGTAAGCGTTTCGATTGACCGGGTGATGGCAGTTCACGCAATAGAGATTGGCCCCGTGGTCAAGCACGATATTCCGGTGTTCGCCCAAGAATTCGTTTTGATGGCGAGGGCTTTGAATGGACGTGTGGCACTCGCTGCAACGGTATTCGAAACCGCTGCGCCGATGGCGCAATGGACGAAGTTCGCCGCGAACGGGGGTCGTGTCGAACAGATTGCCTTCAACCTTTCGTTCGAAGAGACTCGCGGCTTCGACTCCCGGCGTTGGCGAATCACAGGAAGTTGCAATGAGGAGGACGGCGCTCATCGCCGCGAACGGGAGCGCGCGGCGCATCACGCGCCGGAAGGGGTTTTCCGCCGCCGCGAGCGTATTGACGCCTCGACGGCCCCCCGGTTCTATGATCCTCCTCCCGCCGGACCCGGACTCGGACAGTAGCATGTCTACCCCCTTGGCGGTCCCGTATTTCGGGAATCTCGCCGCGGTCCGATTTTTGCCCCGCCTCAGCCCGTCGCCTCGAAGGACCCACCAGATTACTTCGGTCACTCCCGAAGCGTCCTCTTGTCCGAGTGCATCAGCAATCTCTCAAGAGATCGGCTCAACACATCGGAGTGGCGAACTGTACCGCGCGGCAATTTCATACAAAGCAGATATAGGTTATCAGAGATAGAAGAGTTTGTCAACGCCCTTGCTCAGGGGGCTGCAATTTCTCCTGCCGACGCCTTAAGCAAGCCGCTCTTCGAGGGCCGCAGAGTCCCGATGCGCGCGGGGGGCTGAGATGCGTTTTCAATCTGATTTTTCGGGGGAAAGCTGGTCAAGATTATAGAATTGCCGCGTGGCACAAAGGCTTTCGGCGAGATCGTCTTTTAGGCTCAATGGCCCCAAAAAAGAAGGGGCTTGAATTTTTCGTATAAATAGGATACACTTTGTCAGACTTTGGAGACACCCCATGTTGACGAAGACTTCTGAGATCGCCGTACAGACCCTCATCATCCTGAGCAGGCGGAACGATATCACACCGGTATCCCCTCGCGAATTGGCTGCTCATCTCAAGGCATCGCCCACATATATGGCCAAGGTCACGGGGCTCCTCGTGAAGGCGAATCTCCTCCTGGCGCACCGGGGTGTGCACGGGGGAGTGAGCCTCAGCCGTCCGACCAGCCAGATCACGTTGCTGGAGGTTGTGGAAGCGTGCCAAGGCCGAATTCTCGGCGATTACTGCCAAGACGGCGCGAGCTCCAAGGTCGTATGCGCGTTTCACGCGGCCATGCTGGAATTGCACCAAGCGATCATCGGCACGTTGGGCCGATGGACCGTTGAAGATATCGAGAAAAAAACGCTTCCATCTCCCCCCCTGCGTGGACTGGTGCGCTGCAAGATGTCGTGCATCGATTCGGGCGCGCCAGTCCAGCACAAAAAAAAGGAACCCGTGAAGCCATGAGTGGCGCGCGGATAAGCAAAAACAGCCTGAGATCCCTGCGGGCAGGTTTCGAACGCCCGCTACGGATTCGGGAACACTCCGTCGAAAGGAAGACTACGTATGAGCCTCATGCACTGCGACCAATGTGAACAAACGGAAAACGGAGTTGCCTGTACGGAATCGGGGCTTTGCGGCAAGAACCCGGATATGGAGTCTCTGCAGAAGATTTTGCTTTACGGTTTGAAGGGCATGTGCGCGTACAAGCATCATGCGCGCCGTCTTGGCAAGGTCGATTCCGAGATTGACGCCTTCGTCGAAGAAGCTCTCTTCGCAACGGTGACAAACGTAAATTTCGACATCGAAAGTCTGCTCGAACTCGTGCTTGAATGCGGTCGCATGAATCTCAAAACCATGCAGATGCTTAATGACGGGCACATTGAGAAGTTCGGCGTGCCAACGCCCGTGGAAGTGACTGAAGGCATCCAGGACGGCCCGGGGATCCTGGTGACCGGTCACGACATGGTCGACCTTAAAGACCTTCTCGATCAGACGGCCGGAACCGGCGTCAAAGTCTATACGCACGGCGAGATGCTGCCAGCACATTCGTATCCTAAGCTCCGCGCCTATCCGCATCTCGTTGGCCATTTCGGCGGCGCGTGGCAGAAGCAGCGCATGGAGTTCGAGGCGTTCGGTGGACCGATCCTGGCCACGACGAATTGCGTGTTGATTCCGAGTCCGGTGAACACGTACCTCGACAAGTTCTTCACCACGCGTGTGACCGCCGTTCCGGGCGCGAAGCGCATCAAGGACAACGATTTCTCCGCCGTGATCAAGCGGGCGCAGGAAATCGGTTCGCTGAAGCCCACCGCAACCAAGAAAGCCACCATCGGCTTCCACTACAGCGTCATCCTGAGCCTCGCCGACAAGGTCGTCGAAGCCGTCAAATCGGGCCAGATCAAACACTTCTTCGTTATCGGCGGATGCGATGGCGCGGAACCTGGCCGCAACTACTTCGCCCAGTACGCGGAAGGCTTGCCGCAGGAGTCCATCATCCTCACCCTCGGTTGCGGCAAGTTCCGCATTCGCGAACATGACTACGGCACCGTTGCGGGTCTTCCTCGGTTGCTCGACATGGGTCAATGCAACGACGCGTACGGCGCGGTGCAGGTCGCCTTGGCGCTGGCGAATGCCTTCCAGTGCGGTGTCAACGATCTGCCGCTGACTCTGGTGATTTCGTGGTTCGAACAGAAGGCCGTCGCCGTGCTGCTTACCCTGCTGCACCTCGGTGTGAAGGGCATCGCGCTCGGGCCCGCGCTTCCGGCCTTCGTGTCGCCGAACGTGTTGAAGATCCTCCAGCAGACCTTTGACCTGAAGGCCATCGGCACGGACGGGCGTAAGGACGCGCAGTTGGCGTGCGCATGATTTCAATGAGTTGATCGTCTTTTGGCCGCAAGAGTGCGGTAATGTGAAGGCCTGGGCGATTTCGTAGCGGCAGCGCCGGTAGTCAATGAATGGACTACCGGCGTTGTCCTTTTCACGGAGTCTGTGTCTGCGGTGTTTCCAAAGTGACCGCGGGCTGTTGCGCCAGCCACGCAAGCCATGGCTTCACGGCTTCGTCGCGCTCCGGACGCGACGCCCACGGATCGAAGGGAGCTACGTCCGTGCCATTCTTGCGCAGCGCCTCAAGCGCGGCGATGCGTTCCGCCAGGACTTCGCTGGACAATGCCTTCACCAAAGTTGGCAGCATCTGCGGAAGCGCCTTCACAACTGCCGCCTCTGCTTTTGCGCGCAGATCCACGTCCTGACTCGCCAGCAGTCTCAGAAGCTTCGCGGCTGCATCAGGGGTGTCTACCGTGTCGGGTACGGTTTCTTCAATGCGCGCTGCGGCAATCTCAGGCGCCGATGGAGGCAGTTCTAAACCCGGCTTCCAGTCTTTTGCCTCTTTCAGGAATTCCGCGAATACATCGGCCGTATAGAACCCCATCTGGTCCGATATGATCCGTTTATCCGCGCTAAGGATGATCGTGCGCGGTATGGATTGCACTTCATAGGCCAGCGCAACGGCGGGATTCTGTTCGATATCCACCTTCACACAGACGAAGTCTTTTAGAATCCCCGATACCTCGGGCGTCGCGTACACTTCCTCATCCATCTTCTTGCACCAGCCGCACCACTCCGCCGTGAAATCCAGCAGCAGCGGCTTCTGTTGCACAAACGACTCCTCAACTGCCTTCTCGTAGGTCGGTTGCCACGTAATCGCGGCCTCGGCCGCCGCCGCATCGCCCGCAGAGGTCCAAAGCAACGCCAGTGCCGGAAGCACGCGCAGAAAACTACGCAGCGGGCGCAATGGTCGAGAGGCCCTCTTCATCGTCCTTCTCCGTTGGATAGTTGCGCTTCACCTGTTCGTTCGTAAGCTCTTTAATAAGATCGGCAATGGCGGGATCGTCTTTCACGTCTTCCATCAGCATCGTGACTTCGTTCTTGGTCACGACCTTTTGCCCGCCCACAAAGCTCAATTCCAGTTCGCCCACCGATTTGCCTTTGTCGGTGATGTACGCAATGGTGGATCGGTTCACTTCAAGCGGCGTCCCCGAGGGTTGCTCCACTTTTCCGCCGACAATCACATCGATTTCGAAGAACTCCTCGGCCAACGCGCGCAAGGTCTGTTCATCCGTGAACGCGAGCAGTACGACGAAATCGACTTGCTTCCGCAGCTTCGGCAGGTATCGCGTGATAGCGTCTCGCATCGGAAGAACACGTACACCCGCGCCCAGTTCGTCGGCTGGCGTCTTTTCGTCCAGCGCGCCAAGGATACCCACGCGAAATCCTTCCGGCAGGTCGACAACTCGATACGGCGGGAACACCAACGTACCGGAACCATCGTGGATATTCGCGGAAACCAAGAACGGATACGTGGCCGCGATCTTCTTGAGTTCGGTCAGCGCAATGGACGCCTCCCGCGCGCCCACATTTACTGCGTCGTACTTGAGAATTCCATAACCCTTGAGCAGGTAGTCCAGTTCCAGCAACTCCCACTCGCGTGGACCGGAGGTCACGTCCCCGGCATCGACCAACAGCGAAAGCGGTGTGCGGCGCTGATTGACGAAGGTGGCGCGCCGGGCAAGTCCACCGGCAACTCCCGCCTCGCAATTGCACGGATTGATATGACCTCGCGTGTCGCACGTGTAGAAGAGCGTCAACGCCACGGGAGGCGCAACGGGGGTCCGCGCGCGCCCGAAGACGCCACCCAGCCCAAGGTAGGCGGCGCCGCCCGCGATGGACAGCGTGAGCGCTATGAGTACAACCCATTTCTTCATGCAAACGTCTCCCTGCGGCGCCAGCTCAATGCGTCAATGCGTACGTAAAAATATTCGTGTTCACGTCCTTGGAGTTCTTGACCTCATTGCCGCCGCAGCAACAACAACCGGATACACTCCCGGTATCGTTCAAACCTTCCGACGAATAGACGAGGACGATCCGCCCGTCCAGCTCCAGACCTTCCAGCAGCGTTGTGCCTCCGTTTTTCAGGTTAACTCGCTTGATCGCATACACCGTCTGGTAAATGGGATGGGTGATCGGAATCGTCTGAAGCTTGCACTCCGGAAAAATCTTCTTGAACTCGCGCCGGAACGATTGGTCCCATTCACGCGACGAACAACCCGCCGAAGCCAGCAGAAATCCGCCTCGCTTCAAGTAGGCCTGCAAGTTCTGGCGTTCTTGTTCCAGTAACGAGAAGGTTCCCTCGCCGGTCATGATCGCGAACGGGAAATCGAACAGGTCTTCCTTCGCCAGGCGTACCGGGGTAAACGAACTGTCCACCTCAACAAAGGTGTTCCGCTTAACCTCGGTCATGAACTTGTCACTGAAGCACACTGAACTCTTCGAGCCCGCATACACGAGATTGGCGCAGCGCACCAAGTCTTCTTTCCCAGGGGAAAGCACGGCATTATCTTGGGGTACGGGATTCGGGGGAGGATCCCCGGCCACTCCCATCAACAAGGCCCCTACGCAGAAAGCCCAAACCGCGCTTTGCCATATCCTGTTCGCTGTTCGCATGTCATTTCTCCTCGGCGGCGCGCCGGAAGTACGCTTCGATAAGCGAGCGATACGAATCCATGAAGCGTTCCGCGCCGCCCGATTCGGAATCGAGTTCGTAACTCTTGGGAATGGGTGCTTCTTCGATGCTGCCCGCAAGCGATTCGGGCGCCACCGGGTCCGCCTGCGCATCGTGCATACGGCGCGAACCCGCGGGATTTTCTTTATCGGGCTTGCCGTTGGGCGATTCGGAGCCGTAGACATTGAACTGCGCCGAACTGGCCGACATGCCGCCTTGACCGCCCGCCCCCATGCCGAGGCCTTGCCCCATCATCGAACCGAGACTCTTGCCCAACTGCCCCATCGTCCCGCCGGGATTCATTCCCATCATAATGCGCAACCGGAATTCGCAGGCCGAGCCTGCTCCTTGTCCCATTTGAGCGAACTTCACCATCGCCTTCATCTCTTCCACGGCTCGTTGCGCGTTGCCGTGTCCCTGCGGCGCATCACCCGCGGTCATGCGGTCCATCGCATCCTTCATCAGACCGGCGATTTTCCGCTGCTCCATCTCGTCTGCGATATCTCGCGCATCCTGCGCGACCTTTGGGTAGTCCTTCTCGACATTCGCCGCGTGCGTCCGAAGATCCTTGGAGAGCTGCTCCAATCCTTGCCGTATCTGGTCCTGAAGGTCCGCGAGTTCCTTGAGTCTAATCTGCTCATCCAAGGTGGGCGTGGTTATGCTCTTCAACGAACGCGCTTGCCGTTCCACATCCTGTTGTGCGGCAAACAACTGCTTGAACACCTCCACGTCGGCCATCAGGTCGTAAACCTTCGCCAATTCTTCGTTCGCCTTTTGTATCTGGTCGCGATATTCCTGAGAGGTCTCTCCCAATTCCTTCAGCGCCTCTTGCTGATTTCCTTGCGACTGCTGCAACGCGCCCGCCCGTTGCGCCGCATCCTGCGCGGCTTCCGCCTTCTGCATGTTCTCCTGACTCGATTGCATCATCTCGCCGGCGCGCGCGACACGCTCCGCCATATCCGCGAGAGCTTTCTTGTAGTCCTTCTCGATGTCGAATATGGGAGGCGCAGCGGCTTCGTCCTTCATCTTCTGAGCGAGGGCGTCGGCGCGCTCTTTCAACTTGGCCTGTTCGGCCTGCGCCTCCTGCAATTCCTTTTGCTCGTCGGCAGACAAGGAACCTTCCCGCGCCAGTTTCTCCTCCAATGCCTTTGTCTTTTCGGCGAGGGCCTGCTGAGCGCTTTTGATTTCGTCCAACTCATTCAACAGCGCGTCGTACTTATCTTTGAGTTCCTGCGCCGTCGTCTGCGATTGCATGAACTCCTTGTAGTCATCGTCCGAGATAATCGCGAGCCGATAGGAAGGAGAAGCCGCCGTTTGAGGCGAGTCCGGCAACGTATCCGTTGCGGTGACGTAGTAATCGATGATGTCGCCGGGGCGCACGCCTAAATCAGCGAGGTCCAACACCTCGATGGGATTGGCGAAAACTTCACCGCCATCGCTTGTGAACAGAATCTTGGAGGAATCCGGCATATCGTTGAGGTTGCGGTACAGCGTAACCTTCGCGATACCGAGGTCGTCTTTCGCTTCAATGATCAACGGAACTTTTGCGGACGGCGTTGCGAAACTATGGTGCCCCGGCGATACGACGGCGATCTCCGGTTTCTCGTCGGGAACAACAGCTATCGCACCGGTGTACGTGGCGCGACTCTCGAGTCCGTCCACGTCGATCAGCTTGGCCGAGAAATCGCCGGCCTTGCTCAGCATGAACGCGCCGCTCACCGTGTTAGGGTCCGTAGTCGGCGTCATTTCCGATGCCTCGCCGTACACGTTCAACGGTCCGCCCTTCAACGGCCTGTTCGACGTCACGGACAGCGTCACCTTGGTTCCTGCATAGGCCTTCACTTCGGCGGGCGTTCCGAGCAGGCGCGTCTTCGGCTGAATATGCGTGTACGGCGGAAACTCGTACGATACGACGACGGAATCGAAGCGCGGGTTTTTGGTGAGCGTGAGGGCATACCGCTTGCTTCGCCCTCGCTCGATCGCCGCGTAGTAACGCACGTCGTCGCGAACGTTCTCGAAGGTCTTCGTAAATCCTTCTTCGCCGCCGTCGAGCATCGGCTGCCGCGAGATAAGATTCCCTTGCATGTCTTCCACGGCGAGATCGACGTTATCCACGTCGCGCCCCGAGGTCGTCACGCGTACGGTGTAATCCTCGCCGTAGTCGATGGTTCCGCCCGCGGGTTCGACTACGAAGTTTGTTGCGCAATAGGGCGGATGGTCGCCGTAGGGGTCGAGGTAGCGCGGAATGATCGCGCCAAAGACTCGCGGGAAGAAAGCGGTTAAGGCCAGGCATAATACAAGAACGCTCGCGAGCCGCCAATAGTCGCGCGTTAATTCGGGCGGCTTCAAGGCTTCCGCCGGATCGGTCACGGAGCCGAGCTTCTGCGCCGCGACGTCGATTTCCTTGCGCATGAGATCGCTGGAAATGTCTGGCGTCACGCCCTTCTTCAAGGCGTCTTCGAAGTCGATGGCATTGATCAGATCGTTCTGAAGCGAGTCGTCGCGCACTTCGAGGATTCGCGCGATCATGCGCTGCTCGGATGGCGTGCGCGTTGCCCAACGGTACGCGGCGAATACGACAGCAAGGATCGTGGCGCCGGCGGTGGCAGTCATGAAAAGCCGCGCTTCGGGCAAAAGCTGCAAGAGCAGATCCGCGTAGACCAGCGCAAGCATGGCCACGCCGGCCGCCCACACTCCTCGAACCAGCGCCAGCCTAAGCACTTGCCGGCGCCGCGCGGCTGCGAACCCTTCTACCGCTTTCGTCAGTATCAGTGCTTCGCTGTCCATGCTCGGCCTCGCGCGGCGTGACCGCCGCTTTGAAGTGCTCTCTTACTATACCATTTCATCAGACCAGCCCCGCCCGCCTGCGCACGAACCACTCGAAGGCCAGCAGGCAAACCAACACGGTGAAGATCGCCCGCGTGTCCCAGGCGTCTTTGGGCTTTATCTCCATGCGCGTCAATCGTTCAAATGCGCGAACCTTGTCCGGCAAATCCGGAAGCTGATTCAGCTTCAATGTTTCACCGCCGGTCACGGTAGCCACTTGCCGCATGAGTTCCTCGTCCGCGGCCACGAAGCGATTCTCGACGCTATCCGAATACACCGTGAAGCGGACGCGCTGCACCGTATCTTTGGCAGGGCCCGGCGCCAACTCGGCGCTGTATTCGCCTTCGTCTTTCGGAGGGTAGGTCACCGCGAACGAGCCTTCCCGGTCGGGCAGGGGCTCGAACGTCAGCGTGGCCGTTTCGCCGTTCGGCTGCGTAAGAACCGCTTGCGGCTGATACGCCGCGGTGTCGACAAACTTGGTCTCAACGATGAATCGCACCGGATCGCCCAAGGCGTACGAATACTGGTCCGTGCGAAACGAGATGTCCTGCCCGGGCAAGAAATCCGATTCCGAAATAAGCCAGCGGATCATCTGCGTCCAGAATCGCACGAACACGTCATCGTATTTGTCGAGTTCCGGCGGCGTCATCGCCCACCGCCACAGACCCGTCGAGCCGACGGTCATGACTTTGCCTTTGCCGTATCGCTGATAGGAAATCGTGGCGAGCGATTCGCCGCTCGTGTTGTCCGCGCTGCGCGCCAGGATTACCGAAAGTGATTTCTCGGCCTTCACGCGCGTCACGCTGACCATGGCAGGCAATTCGCGAATGACCGTGTCCGCAGGCAGTCCCGCGCCAAATGCAAACGTGGGATTGATCTTGCCGTCCGCGGTCAACTCGAATCGCACATTGTGAAGCGCATCTTGCGACCATTCGACCGGTTCCAGGTCCGCCAAATCGATGTTCTCGAATCCGTAGGCCTTACCGCGCGAAAACAACACACTGCCGCCGCGAATCGTGAGGTAGTCCTTCAGCAGTTTCAGCTCTTCGGCGGAGAAGGCCGTATCGGCTCCGCGTCCGAACACAAGGCAATCGTATTTGAAGAGGTCCTCGCGCGTTCGCGGCATGGCTACGCCCGAGGTAACCTGCGCGGTTGCCGCGATATCGCTGGCGGCTTGTTGCGCCACGGTAAAGACCTTTTCGCGGTTCAACAAAAACGCCGCCGTCACTTCGAGGTTCGGATCTTTCTGCAAAGCCCGCAGCAGAAACTTCGTGTCCCAATAGGGACGCGCTTCCACAATCAGCACCTTGTTCTTCTCGTCGGCGACGCGCGCAAAGACCGTGCGCTCGTTGTTCTTGACGTCTGCTTCGCCCGGAAGCGGTTTCACTTTCACGCAATACCGGTATACGCCTTCGTGATCCTCCAGCAATGGAAATTCCACGTCGGTTGTACTCGCTTTCAACATCACCTGTTGCGTATTGACAAGCGCGTCTTCGCGATACAGTTCGACCGTCGCGTACAAGTTCTCGTAGCCCGAGTGCGACAGGGCCGCTTTGAGTTTCGCGGGTTGCTTCACAAACAGGAAGTTTGACGACAGGCGCGCCGTCACGTACAGGTCTTTAGCTTGCGTCACGCTACCAACGGGCACGGTCCACACCGGCACCTTCATCCCTTTCAGCGCCATGGCCGCTTGCTGCACACTGCTGCCCGAATTCTCGCGTCCGTCCGAAATGAGGAGCACTCCGGCGTGCTTTCGGCTCCCCGCGATGCTGGCGGAGTCCGTCAACGCGGTGCCGATGTCGGTGATACTTCCGGTTGGAGACGGCATGTTCAGCAACTGCCCGAGCGAGGCCGGAGTCAACGCGTTGGAGAAGATGTACGCCTTCACGTCGAACTCCTCCGCAAAACCTCGCTGTAGTTGCTCTTGCATGGGCTTAAGCGCGTCGGTCACAGCCTGGTACCGCGCTTTGCCGTCGATGTCCTCCGTGCACATGCTTTGCGATGCATCCACCAGCACCGCGAATACGGGCTTCTCGTCGATTCGCTTGTCGGGCGCCAGCCGCATGGGCCGCAACAGCACGATGGTCAGACCAAGCACCGCGACAATCCGCACAATCGCCAGAAGCGTCCGCGCCCATCCCTTGGCGGGGGCGCGCATATAGCCCACCACCACGAGACCGATCACGAGCGCGCCAAGCCCGAGAATCGCGGCGGCTGGAAATGGAGGTTGTATGGAAAAGCCCTGCATCGTGTCACCGCCTCAGCGCAAGGAGAAGTCCTTGCTCCAATGCAAGCGCGCACAAAGCCGCGACCAGGAAGTAGTGCCAGAGCGGTTTTCCTTCGATTGCCTTCATGATGGCCGATGCGTCGCTTCCCGAGGCCACTTCGACGCCTCCGTCCTTGCGCTGTGTCAATTCCAGCAACTGGGCCTCGGTCAACGATTCCAGATTGCTTTCGCGCGGATCGATATTCACGGGAATCGCCCCCATACACCTATCGCCCGCGTATACGCGGTAGAAACCGGGTTCGCGTGTCTGTGTGATGATGACGGCGGCTTCCGTCTCGCTCCGAGTGATGGTCGCGTTTTCCGCAACGCCCGACGGCCCGGTAAACCGTACCGACTGCGCCGTGGCGGGCATGGGGATAGTGCCCGAAGCCGCTTGTCCAACGTGTGACTCTCGACCCGAACCCGCGAGGGGACGCATGCCCAGAAGCAATTCATGCACGAACGGCACAAACAGGGGCCGCCGTGCAAAATCGCTCGCGTTGCGCGCGAGGGAGAAGTTGCACAAAAGCATGGTCCCCGCGCCTAACGGAGCTTTGGCCATGGCGATGGTCTCGTCGTTAAAGCGTATGAGTACCTGTCCTTTGCCCTTGCTCCGTTCGGTCTGCAGCGCGCGCGTGAAGCGCACCTCGGCAAGCTCGCGCAGGTCACGAAAACGTTTCAGCATGGGATCGTCAAAATTCGCCTGCGCAAAGGTCAACGCAGGACTATCCGGCTCCGTTGCTCCGCCTCCAAAATCGCGGACTGCCCCCGGTGTGAAGGGAAGGGTCAACTGATTGGCTGCCCGTGTCTGCATCAGGGTTAGATTGGCGGCATCGGCGGCGTCGCCGATGAAATAGACCACGGCCCCGCCGTTTCTCAGGTACTCCAAGAGCGTATCCGCGGTCTTCTCGGAGAAGGTCAGCACACCCTCGATAACAACAATGTGCGCGTTCGACGCGGCAAACGTGTCGAAATCGTCCGACGGCATCGCGTGCACCTGAAGCTTGCCTCGCGTCTGCGCGGTGTCCGTGGATCGGGTTGCGTCATCGTAATAAGGGTCCAGCGCCCGCAACAACGCACGGCTGCCGGCGTTTCTGTCGCCTGCGCCGGTGTCGTTTAGAAACGCGACATGAACACGGTCGCTGACGTTCATCGTGAAGAACCGGCGGTTGTCCGCGGGGAGCCCGTCGTCGGGTATGCTGACGATACCTTCGTAAAAGGCGGGCTTGCCGGCGCGAACCCGAAACGTGACAGATGCCGTCGCGCCCGCCGTGACATCGACGTCTCGTTGCAGCGGCGCATCCTCTCCAAACTGAAGTTGTACGGGAATGCGGTGGTCTTCCGGCCCGTAGTTGGCGACTTTGCACGTGATTTCCGTGTCTTCCGATACCACGGGCGACCGGGGACTCAGTGTGATTTCCGCTATGGCGGTATTGGGCCGCGCCGTGTCGCCCGCATTAAGAAACAACACCTTCACTTCCGGCGGCACATTCTTGAAGGCTGCCGCCGACCAGTTTGCGCGCTGAAAATCCGACACAATGTGCAGCACCTTGAACGGCTGCGGTGCCTGGCCAAGCTGGTTGACCGCTTCGGCCAGCGCGGCATCGACATCGGCCCGCTCCATGGTCGGTTTTGCGCTCAGAATGTCGCGCTTCAGATAGATCGGATTGGATGCGGGCGCGGTGAATGACGGCGTTGGGCGACCGCCTGCAATGATCAGGTTGGCGGAGTCTTCGGGCGCCAGACTTTCCGCGATGCGCACCGCGATGGATTGTGCTTTGGCAAACGGCGAGTTTCCGCTCGCCTGAAAGCTCATGCTAAGCGAAGCGTCAAGAACGATGACGTGTGCGGAACGTCCACGCAATTCGGGTGGTGTGGTGACACCGGCGTGCATAACCGGCTTCAAGAACGCGAGCAGCAGAAACAACACAAAGGCCGTGCGCACAATCAGCATCAGCAGATGGCGAATTCGAAATAGCGAGGACTGACTCGCCTGCGCGGCCTTGATGAATCGCAACGTCGGAAAAACCAGACGCCGGGGCGTTCGCCGCGTGAGAAGATGAATCAAAACCGGCGCAAACAGTGCGAGCGCTCCGGCCCAAAGCGCGGGATTTGTGAATATGAGATTCGTCAGATTCATCACTGCACCCCGCCCCGCCGCAACAGGTAGCGTTGCAGAACATCGCTATGCGGCGTTTGGGTATTGACGCAGTTGTAATCGATGTTTCGCGCCTGCGCGTACGACGATAATGTGTCCATGAAGGACTGCAACTCGCTTTCGTACTGCGCCGCGATGTCCGAGGGGGTCGTGGTCAGGAACTCACCGGTTTCGGCATCGACGAAATTCACATTCGCCAACGGCGGAAGCTTGGCCTCGTAGCGATGGAGTATATGAAAGAGAATGATCTCGAAGTTTCGGTGGCGGTACATGTCCAGCGCGCGAAAGATCTCGAGTGGATCGTCCAGGAAATCGGAAATGACAATGAGCATTCCGCGCCGCTTGAACAGGGCATAGGCGTCTCGAAGCGTCTTTGAGATCGACGTCGTGCGGCCTGCGCGTTGACGTTCCAGAAGACTCAGCAGGGCGTTGAGGTGCGCAAAGCTGCTGCCCGCGGGAACGTGTCCAGTAATCTTCTTGTCGAACAGCGTCAGGCCGACACGATCGCCCTGCTTCACCAGCAAGTAAGCCAGCGCGGCGGCAAGATAGGCCGCGTAATCGAGTTTGGACATTTCCTGCGTGGGAAATACGTGCTTGTAGTCTTTGCCGCCGTATCCCATGGAGGCGCTGCGGTCCACGAGGAGATGGGCGGTCATGTCCGTTTCTTTTTCGAAGAGCTTCACGAAATAGCGGTCGGTCCGCGCGTAGGCTTTCCAGTCGATACTCCGGATCTCATCGCCGGGATAGTATTCGCGGTAGTCCACGAACTCGGCCGCGGAACCTTTGTACGGCGACTTGTGCCCGCCCGCATACGCTCCTTCGACAATCACGCGCGCGGCGAAGTACAGGTTCTTCAGACCCAGCAGTTCTTCCGGGCCGAGGTATTTCCACGCGCGCTTCTTGGCGGACGCGTCTTGCGGCGCGTCGCGCTTGCGCGAGGGGAGCGGCGGCGGTTTTGGAAAGTTGATCATTTGCCTCGATAGTCGGGCTCTTTGGCGTTCTTCAAGAGCCGCTCAACGATCTGCAGCGACGTTATGCCTTCGCCGGTGGCCTTGTAGTTGGGAATCACGCGGTGCTGAAGCACGGACGGCGCGACCGTTCTCACTTCCACCGCGGAGGGCGACGGCTTGCCGTGGAGCAGCGACAACGCTTTGGCCCCGAGAATGAGATACTGCGACGCGCGCGGTCCGGCGCCCCACTCGACGTATTCGCGGACGAAGGGATCGGCTTCCGCGCCGACGGGTCTCGTCGCGCGCGCAAGGTCCACCGCATACTGCATCACATGGGCCGACACGGGCACGCGCCGCACCAGCGCCTGGAATTTGAGCACCTCTTCCTTTGTGAACACTTTCCTTACGGGCGGAATCTCGCGCGCGGTCGTTTCTTCGACGATACGCAACTCTTCTTCGCGCGTCGGATACGCGATGTTGATGCTGAACATGAAACGGTCGAGTTGCGCCTCGGGCAACGGATAGGTGCCTTCGTGCTCGATGGGATTCTGCGTCGCGAGCACGAAGAACGGAGGATCGAGGTGATAGCTGTGCCCGGCGGATGTGACGGTCAATTCCTGCATGGCTTCGAGCAATGCGGCCTGCGTCTTGGGCGGAGTCCGATTAATCTCGTCGGCGAGAATCAGGTTCGCGAAGAGCGGGCCCTTCACAAAGGTCATGTGACGTTGTCCGGATGCGGAGTCGGTTTGGAGAATCTCCGTGCCGGTGATGTCCGAAGGCATCAAGTCGGGCGTGAACTGAATCCGCTTGAACTCCCACCCCATGCATTGCGCCAAGGTGCGCACGAGCAACGTCTTCGCAAGACCCGGCACACCGATAATGAGTCCGTGTCCCCGCGCGAACATGGCGGTAAGCACCTGCATGACGATTCGGTCCTGACCCACAATGACCTTGTGGATCTCCTCGAGCAGCTCCTTGGTGCGCGCTCCGAACGCTTGCGCCAAGGCGACGTCTTCACTGCTAAGCGCCGTAGACACCGTCTCTGTGGACATAAGGACTCCTTTACGTTTGGCCTCCTATAGAAGACGCGGGAGCGGCCGTTTCAGGGACCGCCGCAGGGGGCTGGGAAGCGCTGGCGGCGACGGCGCTGGTCTGCATGACCGGTAGCGCCAGCTCGCCTTTGCGGGCATTTTCCAGGGAAAGGAACAAGATTCGAGCGGCCTCTTGCGGGGCGTGGAAGCCGGTGGAATTCTCGGCTTCGACAAAGTCCAGCAAGAAGGTCGCTTTGCGCTGATAGTCGCGCGACGCGGCCAGTTGTTCGTCGGTGGCGCCGGCGTCCTTGGCCGCTTTGATGCCGTCGATAAGCTGCATCAATGCGTCCATCGCGGTGGACCGCATGGCGAACGTCTTCTCTTGGATGTTCTCGACGCGCGCTCGCATCTCTTCCTCGGAGAACTTGTGACAGGTTTGGCACGCGTTGTTGATGTTGAGCATGGGGCTTTGCACGTGGTGATCGCTGATCTTCAGCGCGCCTACGCGCGTATACGGCATGTGGCAGTCGGCGCATGCCACCCCGGACCGCGCATGAATGCCTTGGCTCCACATCTCGAACTCGGGATGCTGCGCTTTCAGCATCGGCGCCCCGGTTTCGGCGTGTGCCCAGTCTTTGAACCCGGCTTCATCGTAATACGCGAGAATCTCGTCCGCTTTCAGACCTTTCATCCAGGGATACACGAGGCGTTTCTCGGGACCTTTGAAGTAGTACTCGACGTGGCACTGTGCGCACACATAGGTGCGCATTTCCTGGCGCGAAGCCATCTTGTTCACGTCGTAGTCGTTGATGCCTTCCAGCGCCTTCTTGACCTTTATGCCTTCGAGAAAGCCGGGGCGCGTCACGCGCAGCGCCATGGTCTGCGGATCGTGGCAGTCGATACATCCGATGGGATGGGTCACCAGCTTGCGCGCTTCCGGAAACTTCATCTGGTTCATCTTCTCGAATCCGCGAATCAGGTCGCCTTCGCCCAGCTTCTTGTACGGCACATAGATCGATCCATGGCAGTGGATACAGGTTCCAGGTTGGCCAACGGATTGCCGTTCCGTGTAGGTCTGGTCTTCCAGCATGTA